>OMJI01000026.1 GCA_900299315.1 Verrucomicrobiota bacterium
GATCTTCTTGAATTGCTGCGCCAAGTACGCGTTGGCGCCCGCCCGGACCGCGGCGGCCACCTTTTGCATCTTTGGCGTGCCTTGGTCGGCGTTCTTCACCTGCCCGACCAGCATCAACGCATAACCCAACCCCGCAAACGCGACCCCCAATACGATCCACAACGCAATCTTCTCCATGGACGAGTAATCATTGCTCCTCATGAATGAGAAGAATTGGAACTCCTTTGGTACATGGCCCGCAACTGCGGCCGCGGTTTCGCGCACGTAATCCTGCGCGCGCGCCCATTGCGCCGCCAACAGTGTCGCCGCGCACAGACCGAGCGTGACGAATAATTGACGACGCGGTTTGCCTTGGGTCAGACGACGCAAAGCACGACTTAGTGAAGCCGTCATAGATACACCTCTCCTTTTTCTTTATCTTTCGTCGGGGTGAGCGTGGAGGACACTACCGGAAGGCAAACCCGGTGAGAAGAAAAAAACAGGCCGGGCAATGAAGCCCGGCCTGTTGGTGGATAATCGTTGAATTACTTGGCGGCGCCCTGCACGCCGAACGGGAAGAATGTGCCCGCCCCGGCAATCGGCCGGAAGAAGCAATACTCGCCCGGCTGCAATTCCTGCGTCACCGCAACCTTGAACACGCCGTCGGAAATCTTCTCGCTGGTGAAGCCCTGCGTCGCCTTCTTGTCTGCACCGGACTTCGAGCCGCTGTACCAACCGGACTTGCCCACGACCAGCCGCCGCTCGTTCTTGTCCTTCTTCACTTCCATCTTCGACAACGCGAAGTTGTCCGGCGTGATCGCCGCTTCCTCACCAAGCCCACCGGCTGCTGCCGCAATGTAGAAATAGAACACCGGCTTCGTCTCCGAAATCTGCACCTCGGCATGCGCACCCTGAATCACCGCCCGCTGTTTGGTCTCCTGGCCGTAGCCGCCGAAAAACGCAAAGCCGCCTTTTGTCTTATCGTAAGTATCCGGGGCAATCTTCGTCATCTTCTTTTGCCCACCGGCCTCAGAAAAAAGATAAATCCCCGGCGCATGCGGCGCTGCCGGATCATTCGAGTCCTCGGCAAATGCTACACCCACCAGCGTCACGGTCATCAATACGGTCGTAAACAGTTTGTTCATGGCGATTTCTCCTAGGTTTCCCAGTTTCTACGTTATCTCCGGCAACCGCGTCAAAATCAAATTACTCCCCCGGCAATGGCGCCGACGATAGCGAATGGCTCCCGGCCAGTAAGGACGGCTTCAGGCAAAGGGGTGTCAGCCGGTAGGTTCGACCAATCTTCCTCACAGACATAGAACCGGAGGAAGGGACGACGTGTCAGCGTACCGTGGTCACGGATCGTGCCGCGCAGGACGGGGTACTTGACTTCGATGGCGTCGAGCAGTGAGCCGATGGTCGCCGGTGGTGCGACCTCGACGTTGGTCTCGCGCCCCTCGATGCGCGTGACGGTGCGCAGGTGGAACGGGATTTCGACGCGAATTGTACTCATCGCCCATTCTGTAGCCGCGGCGTAAGCCGCGGTTCGATTGGTGAGAGGAAGCCGAAGCTTACGCTTCGGCTACAGGTCTCAAGGGGAATGCTCACTGCAGCGTCTGCACTTCTACGGAGAGCACTTTCGGCAGGTCGCGCGCGATGGCTTGCCACGTGTCACCGCTGTCAGCGCTGCAATACACTTGGCCACCGGTGGTGCCGAAATAGATGCCGCACTGGTCCAGCGTATCCACCGCCATGGCGTCGCGGAGGACGTTGACGTAGCAATCCTGTTGCGGGAGACCGCGGGTGAGCGGCTCCCAATCGTCACCACCTGTCCGGCTCCGGTAGACGCGCAACTTGCCTTCCGGTGGATAGTGCTCGGAGTCACTCTTGATCGGGACGACGTAGATCGTATTCGGTTCGTGCGCGTGGACATCGATCGGGAAACCGAAATCGCTCGGCAGGTTACCGGAGACCTCATGCCAGCTATTGCCGCCGTCATCGCTACGGTTCACGTCCCAGTGCTTCTGCATGAAGAGCACATTGGGCCGGGACGGATGCATCGCTATCCGGTGGACGCAGTGGCCGACCTCGGCGCTCTTGTCCGGCAACTCGTATTGCATGTTCAAGCCCTTCGTCGCCGGCTTCCACGACTGGCCACCATCCTCCGTGCGAAACACGCCGGCAGCGGAGATCGCGACGTAAATCCGGTTCGGATTGTTCCGGTCGAGCAAGATGGTGTGCAATCCCATCCCGCCAGCGCCGGGTTGCCACAGTTCCCCTTTGGTGCGTCGCAACGCCGGTAGTTCTTTCCATGAATGACCGCCATCGATCGACTTGAACAGGGCTGCATCTTCAACCCCGGCGTACACGGTGTCAGGGTCCGTCAGCGAAGGCTCCAAGTGCCAGACCCGTTTGAATTCCCAAGGATGCGGCGTGCCATCATACCAGAGATGTTTTCCCACCTCGCCCTCGTACACGAACTTATTGCTCTCACCCATCGGAAATCCTTGCGGGCTTTCTTGCCCTCCGCCACCAGGCGCATTCCAAGTCTTGCCGCCGTCGTCGGAGCGCTGGATGATCTGGCCGAACCAACCGCTGCTTTGGGAAACGAAGATGCGGTTCGGATCAACCGTCGAGCCCTTGATGTGATAAATCTCCCAACCCGCAAAGTGCGGCCCGTCGATCTTCCAGTCCGTCCGCGCTCCGTCCGAAGTGATGATACAGGCGCCCTTCTTTGTACCCACGAGAACTCGCACACTGCTCATGATCCGACCTCCTGTGGTTGCTGCTATTACTCCCGAAAGACGAGCTGCCAATGACCCGACGAGGACTATCGCAGGAAGAGCAGGTCGGTACGAGACAATAAATGCCGGGTGCTACTTGCGACCAAACCGGTTGGCCAACGCAATCGCCCGGCGCATGGCCTGTGACTTGTTCACTGTCTCGTTGAACTCGTACCGGGGCTCGCTGTCCGCGACGATTCCCCCACCGGCTTGGAAGTACGCCTTGCCGCCCTTGAGCAATGCGGTGCGGAGCGTGATGCAACTATCGAGATTGCCGGTAAAGCTGAAGTAGCCGACCGCCCCGGCGTACGGCCCGCGCTGGCTGGCTTCCAACTCGCTGATGATCTGCATCGCGCGGACCTTCGGCGCACCGCTGACGGTACCGGCCGGGAAGGTTGCCTTCATAAGGTCGTAACTGTTGCGCTGCGCCTGAAGCAGACCGGTCACATTCGAGACAATGTGCATGACGTGCGAATACCGCTCCACCACCATGAACTCGTCCACCTTCACACTGCCGAAATTGCAAACTCGACCGATGTCGTTGCGCGCGAGATCCACCAGCATCAGGTGCTCGGCGCGCTCCTTCTCGTCAGCCAGCAACTCCCTTTCGAGCGCAGCATCCTCCTCGGGCGTCTTCCCCCGCCACCGCGTCCCGGCAATCGGCCGAATCTCCACCTGACGATCCTCGCACCGGACGTGCACCTCCGGTGACGCGCCGATCAGTTGATAGTCCCCAAAGTCCAATAGAAACATGTACGGCGACGGATTCACCGACCGCAACGCCCGGTAGATGTCGAGCGGCTTGGCGCGCGTCCGCGTCTCGAACCTCTGCGCGAGCACGACCTGAATGATGTCACCGGCTTTGATGTACTCCTGCGCCTTGCGAATCATCTCCGCATGCCGGGCGGGTGTTATGTTCGACCGGACATTCGGGAGCGGCGCGTCGCGGCGAAACTCCACCGGGGGCGTCTTCAAAGGCCGCGCCAACTGCGCGAGAATCTGCTCAACCTGCTGGCACGCCTTGTCATAGGCCTTGGCCGCGGATTTTTCCACGTGCGCGTTGGCGACCACCTTGATGGTCTGGTTGACCCGATCGAAGATCACAATCGTGTCCGTGACCATGAAGCAAAGCGCCGGCGTCCCGAGATCGTCCCGGGCAGGCTTCGGCACCGACGGCTCGATGTCGTGGATCGACTCGTACCCCATGAAGCCAACGGCGCCACCGCAAAACCGCGGCAACCCCGGCAGGGTCACGGGCCGGTATTGCGCCATCACCCGTTCGACATCGGCGAGCGAACCGCCGCGGATCATCGTGCTCGGGTTCGCGCCCAGAAAGGAATACCGGCCGATGCGCTCGCCGCCCTCGACCGATTCGAGCAGAAACGACGCGCCGGTTTTGCGCAGCTTCTGGTACGCCGAGACCGGAGTCTCCGCATCCGCCAGAATCTCGCGGTAGACGGGAATGAGATTCCCTTTCTTGGCGAGCTTCAAGAATTCGCTTTTTGACGGCGTGAACATCTATTTCTTTCCGTACACCTTCTCAGGATCCACGAGTTTCGGCTCGGTCACCTCGACCGCCTCGCCCCGGATCGACCGGAAGAAGCACGACTTGAATCCTTCGTGGCACGCTGCTCCGCTTTGCTCGACTTGAACCAACAGGACGTCCTTGTCGCAATCGAACGCGACGTCTTTCACCTTCTGCGTGTGACCGCTCGTCGCGCCTTTGTGCCAGAATTCCTTCCGCGACCGGCTCCAAAACACCGTCTCCCCAATTTCCAGTGTTCGCCGGAGCGATTCCTTGTTCATCCAAGCCACCATCAACACCCGCCCCGTGCTGGCTTCCTGCACCACGGCCGGGATTAACCCATTGCTGTCATATTTCAATTCATCCACGATGTTCATAGTCGCACACACACACCTTTCGCTTTCAGAAATTGTTTCACGTCGGCCACCCTGTATTCGCCGAAATGGAAAATGCTCGCCGCGAGCACGGCGTCCGCCTTGCCTTCGGTGAGCACGGTGACCATGTGCTCCAGGTTGCCGGCCCCGCCGCTGGCGATGACCGGGATCGTCACGGCCTCGCTGATCGCACGCGTCAACGCCACGTCGTAGCCCGCTTTTGTCCCATCGGCGTCCATGCTGGTCAACAGGATTTCGCCCGCGCCCAACTCAGCGACCTTCCGCGCCCACTCGACCGCATCCAGGCCGGTCGGCCTGCGGCCGCCGTGGGTGTAAACTTCCCAGCGCCCTTCCCCGGCCCGCTTCGCGTCGATTGCGACGACGATGCATTGCGAGCCAAACCGCTCGGCACCGGCGCGAATCACGTCTGGGTTTTGGACAGCGGAAGTGTTGAGGCTGGTCTTGTCGGCACCGGCTTTGAGCATCGCCCGGATGTCCTCCACCGTCCGGATTCCACCGCCGACGGTGACCGGCATGAAACACTCATTGGCGGTCCGTTCCACAACGTCGATCATCGTCGCGCGGTTGTCGGAGCTGGCGGTGATGTCGAGAAACACCAACTCATCCCCGCCCTGCCGGTCGTACTCCTTGGCACATTCCACGGGGTCACCGGCATCGCGGAGGTTGAGGAATTTCGTCCCCTTCACCACGCGACCGGCTGTGACGTCCAGACACGGAATGATTCGTTTGGCCAACATGCGGCGGGAACAATACACAAGCGCTCCCGGCTCGTCACGATTTGAAATCGCGGGCGCAGAACACCATCGCGCCGATGATCCAGCAGGTCGCGCCGATGCCGGTCAGGTAGGCCAGCGACTCCCCGATGCTCCACCAAGGGATGACGTCGTTGTACGTCCGCACCCAGCAGGCGGTGTGGTAGCTGACAAAATATTTTTGGAAGCTCGCGAAGTACGGGATGTTGCGCAGGACGAAATCGACGAACATGACCGACAGCGTCAGGATGGTCGCCGCGGCTGGCTTGACCTTGAAGCAGGAGAACATAAACGCCACCGCCGTGATGATCTGCGTCACTATTCCCAGCACCAGCACCGACTGGCAATACCGGTAGAGCCCTTCCCCCGTGTCGAAAGCGCTGAAGATGCCCTCATGCGGCACGAAGACGAACAGATTCCCCAGCCCATGCCGGTAAATCGTCCCCGCCAACAGGCTCGTGACGCCGAGAAACAGCATCAGGACAAACGTGTAAATCGCGCACGCCAGCCATTTGATCGTCAGGAGTCGCAACCGGGAAATCGGCCGGGAGAGAATCATCCGCATCCCGCCGTCCTCGACCTCCTTCGCCACTACGTCTCCGCCCACCAGCGCCACGTACAACGCACCGAGCAACGAGATGGTAAACACGATGATCAACAGCCCGAGCGTCAACCCCGCGTAGTAGTCACCGGGCAGATAGCCGTTGCTGGTGAGCAACTGCGCAAACGCCCTCTTCGCCTTCGGCAACTGCAGCAAAAGCAGAATCGTAAGTTGCACGAGTACGAACGCCGCAAAGCCGATGTGCGTCCGCTTGCGCGCCGCCAGCTTCCACAATTCATTTTTGAGCTGCGTCGCGAACATTGTGAATCGTCTCCAGGTAAAAATCTTCCAATGTGCGTTCAATGGGATGCAACGCCTCGACGGCAAAGCTGTTCGACACAAGCCACGCCGCCAATTGCGGCACAGCCACCCCGGTCGCAAGCCGTCCCCGGCCATCGTACTCAAACAAATCCACCAACCCGGCCGACTGCAGGCCGCGTTCCGCGTCGGCTTGCCGGTCAGCGCGAATCTTCACCCATTGCCGGTCGGCATCGAGCTCCCGCCAGTTCCCCGCGAACAACAATTCGCCCTCCCGCATCACGGCGAGGTCACTGCAGAGTTGCTGTACCTCCGCCAACAGATGCGACGAGAACAAAATGGTCAGACCCCATTCCCGGTTGAGCCGCAGGATCAAGTTGCGCATCTCGTGAATGCCTTCCGGGTCGAGCCCTTCGCTCGGCTCATCGAGAATCAGCAACTCCGGTCTGGGCAGGAGCGCCTGCGCCAACGCGAGCCGTTGCCGCATCCCGTGTGAATACGTCGCCACACGGTCGTCAATCCGACCAGTCAGCCCAACCAATTCCACCACCTCACGAGCCCGACCGGGATCAAACGGGGCGCTGTACTCGCAAAGGATCCGCAGGTTGCGCCAGCCGCTGAGGTATTCGCAAAATGCTGGGGCCTCGAAAATCGCACCCACGCCGGCAAGGGCTCGCTGGCGATCGTCAAAGACGTCAATCCCGCCGATCTGGACGCTGCCGGCGTCCGGTGTCACCTGTCCCAACACCATCCCGATTGTCGTGCTCTTGCCGGCACCGTTGTGTCCGAGCAACCCGAAAATGCCGCCGCGCGGAATGTCGAGGTTGAGATTGGCCACCGCCACGCGTTTGCCAAATCGTTTACTGACGTTGCGGAGGGTGATCATGGCAGGCTGGTGGAGAACTTTAGTTCCTTGCTCACGTGACCATCCGCGTAGAGGATATTGACGCGGTCCGGGATGTCCGGGTGAAACCCTTCCTTGTCGCTGACCAGCGGCACACGCGTCGACTCAGAGCCGCCCACAATCGAGAACAGACTGCCGACGTCTTGCCCACTGACGGTAAAGTTCCAGAAGTAACTCGTGCCGGTCGTTGTGAAGAGATCCCGTGAGTCGGCCGGACAGTCAAATACACCGGCTTTCCCGGCCACGTACGGCAGCAATACCGTATCCAAGGCCGGCACTGCATTGGTGGTGCTGGCACGATTCTGCAGGACCGGCAGTCGACCATTCGAATCGTTGACGTACATTTGGACAGCCAGCGCGATTTGCCGGAGATTACCAAGGCATTGCGCGGTCTTCGCCGCCGCACGGGCGCGGTTCAAGGCCGGGAAGAGCAACGCCGCCAGCAACCCGATGATCAACACCACCACGAGCAATTCCAAAACGGTAAAGCCGCGGGTCGTCTTCATCGGGTCATCTGCATGATGCTTTGCATCTGCTCGATCAACGGCTGGAGATCGAGCTTGGTCTCGGCGCTCGCGTCGCGGATGAACGTCTTCATCCCCTCATCGACGATCTTCTTGAAATTGTCATCGCTCAAAGCCGGTGCGGATCGCCCCTCGGGGATCTCCTCGCGGACGCGGGCCAAGTCGTTCATCGCGCGATTGACGATCTGCTTGCGCTTCGTGGGCGGCATCTCGTTGAACGCCTCCATCATTTGCTGCATCCCGCGCGGCAACGTCAACTCGATGTACCGGGCCCGCTCCTCCTCGGTGAGTTGCTCGAACCACGCCCGCAGCTGGCCCTCATACCGGAACTTCTGGCGCTCCTCGAATCCCAACCGATTCACACGATCAGCCATCCCGGCAATGATCCGCGCGCGATCACCCTCGCTCTTGCCGGTAAGCGGGTTCGCCTCCAGGTAGGCGACGGTCTTCTCCGCAGTCATCCGGCTCGTCCGCGCGAGCCACATCCCACCGGCTGCCAGAGCCCACACCGCCACCAACGCCAGCCCTCCGGTAATCCAGATTTTCCGTTTTATCGCCATTCTCGCGGCAACGCGCGCCACACCCCCGGATCATGCCCGGGAATGATCGGCGCTCCCAGTTTCTTGAGACGTCGAATTGCGCTGACGGTTTCAGCCGGTGTGACTCCAATCGCCTCGCCGACGCCAATTTCGCGATCAATATTCTCCTCCAAATCCGCCGCATCAAACGCGAAAATCAACTGCCGACCGCTGCTGAGTTCGACGAGAAAGCTTTGGTGGCCGGGCGTGTGACCCGGGGTGAACAACGCGCGCAACCCCGGCAGGATCTCAGCGTCGCCATCCAAGAACTGCCAGTTCAAGTCCGGCACTGTGTAGTCGGCCCGGTAATAGGCTTGGGCTTCGGTGGCGCTCGTCGTGGCGAATTCGTATTCGGAGCGCTGGACATAAATCGGAGTGCGACCGTCGGCGAACCGATGGAGACCACCGGCGTGGTCGTATTGGAGATGACTCAAGGCGACGATGGATATGGGCGGTAGCTCGACCGGTTCGAGTTCCGTCCCCATCCGCGGGTGGGAGCCGGTATCGAGCAGCACCCAACCCCGATCGGTTTCGAGCAGAGCTCCGGTGTCAGGTTCTCGAATGAGCTTGGTCGGTGACCCGCCGCAGATTGACACCGACTCCGGTGTCTGTTGCCAGCCGAAGATGACCGGCTGGACGCGGCGGATGCAGGATTTCACAACCTACGGCTGCGCGGGCTTGGGCGCTTCGAGGAGAACTTCGACCTTGGCGCCCTTGCGAAGCTCGGCGACGTGCTGCTGGGCGATCTCCGCGCCGTTCTGCCGCTTCATTTGCTCGGCGAGGCGGTCCTTGACCTCGTCGAAAGGCAGAACGCGGGCTGCCTTCTTCTCGGTGACCTGCAAGACGTGATAGCCGAACTGCGTCGTGATGACGTCGCTGACTTGGTTGGTTTCGAGGGAGAACGCGGCCGTGTCAAACTCTGGCACCATCGCGCCGCGCGGGAAGAATCCCAAGTCGCCGCCGTTCGCACCGCTACCCGGATCCTCAGAGAACTGCTTCGCTAACGCGGCAAAGTCTTCGCCCTTCTTCACGCGGACCTGCAGGGCTTGAATCTGGGCTTTCTTGGCTTCCTTCTCGGCGTCGGTGGCCGTCGGAGCCACGCGGAGCAAGATGTGCCGGGCGCGCACGAGGTCGGGCTGGCGGAAACGATCCTGATTCTTGTCGTAGAAGTCTTTCACTTGCTGGTCCGTGGCCGGCTTGCCGCCACTCATCAGGTTGACCATCGCGCCCTGCACGATGAAGTTATCGCGCAACCGCGCCCGGTATTGCTCGCGGGTAATACCGGCTTCTGCCAAGGCTTTGTCGAACTCTTCCTTGCTGCCGACCTGCTTCTCGACCCGGGCTTCCTCGGCAGTGATTTTCGCATCAATGTCGGCCGGCGGTTTGGCGGAAGCTTCCTGCAACACGAGCTCCCGGTTGATCAACTCATCGAGCACGTCCTTCTCGAATTTTTCCATCTGCTGCGGCGGGATCGACCGGCCTTCTTGGGCGAATTGCATCATCAAGCCGCGCATCGCGGCGTTGAGTTCACCGCGCTTGATTTCCTTGCTGTTGACGCGGGCGACAATCGCGTTGTCAGCCGGGGCAGGATCAGCCGCGTAGCCGGTGAGGGTGGTGAGGATGGTTGCGAACGAGACTGCCAACGCCAAAATGGTTTTCATGGGGCGGCGAATGTAGCGGCGATGCCGGGTCGAAGCAAGCCCTTTAGCGGACGCGTTCGAGCGGCCAGAAGTGCGCCATCTCGCGGGGACCGACCGGCTGTTCGGCGCAGGTGAAGAGCGACTGGAGCGCGTCGTGGATCAACACATCGATCTCATCCTCACTGGCCCCGGCCCGCAAGGCCGCGTTGACGAGCTTTTCGTAGTCGTAAGTTGCCCCGGCAACGATTGCCGACTTGAGCGCGTGCAGGGCGCGCAAACGCTCAATCGCTCGGCTGGGCAACTTACTCGGCTTCATGGAATTATTGCTTAGCATTGGGCAGGCCAATCAGGCGCTTTACTAAAAAACAACCTGCGTTAACTTAGCTTGGGGGCCAGACGATGAACGGAAAGACTTCCATAGCGATGACGGTAACGGGCTTGCGGAATGCGATGTTCATCTTCCTAGCCAGTTGGGGCTGCGTGGTTTGCTGGGGCGAACCAAGCCCCTCTTCCCGGGAGTTGCTGGCGGCGTATGTGCCGATTCAGATGACTTGGAAAGGCGACAGTCTGGCCTCCGCTTCTTCGATGCCCATGACTGGGTTCATGGACGCACAGTGTCGCTTCCCCATCCGCAAACTCAGCGAGGGGCAGAAATGGATACGGTTTGAGGAGGAGTTTGGCGTTCGCGACCGGAGCGACTCCATGGTGCTCAGCTCAATCCAGTCGGCCAAGTACCAGTTGGACAAAACTGTTTTCGCTTTGGATGTTTTTGTCGATCAGTGTGAACGGGCGATCCAGATGGATTACGACGTTTCACGGGGCGATTTCCAAGTCGGCGGCACCGGCCCCGGCCCGCTCAGCAAGCGCGTTTACTCGGATCCGCTCCGGGACGCATGGGAGAACGCTCGTCTCCGGTCGGATGTGGATGTGAATGTCTTTTCAGGCCGGGCGTGGGTTGGACTACGACTGGTGATTCCGCTGGGCGACTAATCAGTGCGTCACAGTGAAGCCACCCGGCACCGAGAGACCACCTGGCTGGCTCAGTAACTTCTGAAAGTCCGGTGCGTTGCGGCAACCGGCAAGGCGTTCATCACGGAGGGCGGTGTTGTAAACCACCCGTTCCGGCGTATCGAGGGCCAAGGCGCGCTGCAGTGAGACTGCCGCGCTGGCGCAGTCGCCCCGGGCACTGTAAACGGCTGCCAGGTTGTACCAAGCCATATTGTTCGAGGGAAAACGCTGCGCCATCACACTCAAAACATCCGTGACCCGGTCAAGCCGCTTCAACTGCGCATAGACTTGCGCCAACTGCAGGAAAAGTTGCTCTGTAAATTCCGGCCGCGTGACGAGGCTGCTGACGACAGCATCCATCGCATCGAGACGTTGCTGCCGGGCATAGGCGACGGCCAGGTCCCAACCGGCTTGGAGGTCGTTTGGATTGCCGGCGTATTTTTGCTCCAAGTCCCGGGTGCTGTTGATCTGGTCGCGCATGTCGCGAACGGTCTTGATGGTGTCCCTGATCTTCGTATTGTTCTCGTCAGTCCGCTGATACTTCTCCAACACGT
This sequence comes from Verrucomicrobiota bacterium, assembly GCA_900299315.1. Classification (GTDB taxonomy): domain Bacteria; phylum Verrucomicrobiota; class Verrucomicrobiia; order Palsa-1439; family Palsa-1439; genus OMJI01. The sequence goes on from OMJI01000026.1 coordinate 11,502, forward strand.
CGACGGCTGAGTCGAACTGGCCGCGTTGGACATACAACTGCGCGAGCCGGTAGTTCGCTTCGGGGCTGTCGGGGCACAACTGGATCGCCTGCCGGAAGGCGTACTCCGCGGCGACGAACAACGCCTGCTGATTATCACCCGTGACACCGGCCATCGTCGCCCGCGCCGCGTAGAGTCCGCCAATCGCCGAGCGTAGCTTGGAGAAAGTCTTCTGGGCGACGTCGTCGCGATGGAACCGGGGATTTGCGATGAGCTCCCTCGACAACGCATCCCAGTAGGCGCGATCCCGCGTGATGATGGTAAGCCACCGGGCTGCGTCCTGGTCGGGCCCCGGCAGCGCGTCCTTGTTGATCTTGAGGATGATGCCGTAAGGCTCCATGTACGGATACATCCACGGGAGCACATAGCTCTCCTCCACGTAAAAGGAATGCCGGTCCTTGTTCCGGTCGAAGATCATCTTCGTTAGAATGCCGTTGATGGCCATCACGCCTTGCACGCCTTGAACGCTGACGCGCCCGCCGTCGACGCTCACCTGTTCCTCGGGCAGGGCCTGACGCGACCGGAGTTCCTCGACGTATTGAGCGAACGCTTTTTGACAATCACTCTCCGACGGAATCCAAATTGGCTCTTTCGGGTAAGCGCTATCACGCTTCAACGGTTTCCACGCGAGCTTGTAGAGCGCGCGGTACAACGCCGTGCGGTTCGTGAGCGTCTTCTCGTCATCCGCGCGTGGCCGACTGTAATCATAATGGTCGCGGATGTAACTCATGTAGGTCGAGTCCGCGAGGGCGTTCTGCGTGATGATGTAGACGTCGGACCGGTCGAACGTGCCGCTCTCCGGGTATTTCGCCATCCGCGTCTTCGCGCCGGGCGGCACCTGGCTCTCGACGAGAATCATGTATGTCGGCACAAAGCGCCCCGGGTCCGTTCCGCCGTAGAGCACGGCATCGCGGTCCATCTCGGGATAACCGCCACCGGGCTTGAACATCAAGTAGCCGAACTGATAGCCGAAGTCGTGTCCGCCCTGCTCGTTGTCCGCCCAGTTGCGCGTCATGGAAACGGTCGGTAACAGGAACAGCACACCGGCCTGGATGTAGGTTGCGACTGACTGGCTCAACACCGGGAAGACCAGATAGATCACCCCCACCGCCGCCACGAATACCAGCAACAAGATGTCATCGACCGACAGCACTTCGCGCCTCACCGCCGCATACCCGATGCGCGCGACGATGTAGGCGATGGCCAGGGCGGGGACGATGTTGCGGGATTTGCGATCGGCGGAAAGCAGGTAGCCGAGTCCCAGAATCAGTCCGTAGCCAATCCACAACGCGAAGAGACAGTGGCCGGGCAGGAAGAAAACCCGGTCGGTAAACTGTTTCTGTTTTTCGAAACCGGGGTTGGACAGGAAAATAAACCCGAGCCCGAGGAAGAGGAAGGCCACGAGTATGAACTTGAGCCAGTCGCGGTCGCGCCGGTCGAGATCCCGGTAGAAGAACAGCGCCAACAACGCGAGCAGCGCGTAGACGATGTTGAACTGCGACTGCACGTCATCGAAGAACATGTTGAGCTGGCCCCAGAACTTCAGCATGTCCCGGTCGAGGTGCACCTTCTCGTATTGGCCGCGCGTGAAGTGATGCATAAACCCATCCCACGTGCTGCAGAAGCCCCAGTTCATCGGCGGATTCGTACACGAGGCGAGATGCATGTAGCCATACAACGCCAACCCCAAGATCACCGCCCCGTAGAGCAGCAGCGCGGACTTCCAGTGACGCATCACACCCGGCCC
>OMJI01000027.1 GCA_900299315.1 Verrucomicrobiota bacterium
ATTCACCCGCCGCCAGCAACGGCACCGCCAGGGCAAACGTCTGGATCACCGGCGGCGTCCGCACCCGCGGCTCACCGGCGCGTTGAATCCAGTACCCCAGCGTCCCGCCCAAGATCGCCAGCGGATACGCCAGCGGCGCAGCCATCAGCAGACACACCAACCCTTCCATCATAAACGCAATCAACCCCAGCCCTAGCAACGTCACCGCGGCGCTCGCCACCACCGCGCATCGCCCCCAGTCCGGCCGACGCCGGTAGCCGTACAACAACACCGCCACCAACCCCACGCAAAATGGCACCATCACGAACACCGCGATCCCGTATCCGCGAAACACCTTCACCGCGAGCGCGACAGCTCCGATGCCGGCCAACCCCGTCAACACGACGCCCAAAGCCGCGCTGCCCCACACACTGTGCGGCAACCACCGGTCCAGCCAATCCCGCCCGGCGCGTGCCGGGATTTGCGGCTCGCGGCCTGGCAGGACGCTCAACAGCAGAAAGAACAACACATTCAACACCGGCACCACAAACAGCACCGCCAACCCCAGCGGCAACCCCGCATCCCGCAGCCGCCGCACCGTGAGCGCCACGCCGATCCACGCGAAGGGCAATCCCCACAACACCATCGCCACGCCAAATTTCACATCCTGCGGCAGGTCCATGCTGAGTACATTACCGGCCAGAAAGTAATTCACAGCCGACCACGGCCTCTCAAACACCCAAGCGGCCAACGCGCGATCGAGGTTGTACTTGATCGCCATCAGCACGAAGCCCCAGAGCGCATAACCGCCCCGGCCGAGCGCACCGTCCCACCGCAGAAACTGAAGCATCTTTTTCATCAAGCCCCCCACCGCCGAGTTAACGTACGCAAACCGGGCCGCAGCCGGCAATGCCGGCGTTGCGCCACCTGCCGGTACCCCCACCGCAACACTGGAACCATTCCCGGCACGTAACTGACCAACCACAACGGCCAAGCCCACCAAATTTGTCGCGCGAGATGGACCACCGCATCCGCACCGCCCAACACGTCACCGGCAGCGGTCACCACTTTCATTTCATCAGGCGTAGTGGCCGCCGTCCCGGCGGCGCGGGGAAACGGCTCAAACCGGTACCCCCGGCCAACCAACCACCGTTCCCCATGCCGCGCCCACCGGGTGCAGAACGCGCAATCTGCATCGTAGAGAACTCGATTGCCTGTGGTATCTGTTATTTCTGTATGCACTGAAATTCATCCTCAAAAAAACTCAGCCCAGCAGCGTCCCGATCTTGCCGCCCATCTTCGCCAGCTTGCGCATTGTGGTCGGGGACAGTTTCTCCACATCCGCGTAGCAAGCGGTGGCCGACTCGAAAAACTCCAGCATCTTCGCCAACTGTTCCCGCGCGTAATCGTCGTCTTTCCCCTCGCTGTCCGCCTCGTGAACGGCTTCCCGCAGCAAAGCCACGGTCGGATCCACCTCTCGCCGTTTCCGCTCCCGCAAGATCACCTGAAACAGCGCCCACACATCCTTCTGCGTCTCGAAATGATCGCGCCGGTCGCCCAACACATGCGCCACCTTCACCAACCCCCAGTTCTGCAACTCCTTCAGGCTGGTGCTGACGTTCGACCGCGCCACGGACAGCGTCGCAGTGATTTCCTCGGCGTTCAGCGGCTTGGGCGAGATGTAAAGCAGCGCATGCACTTGCGCCACGGTGCGGTTGATCCCCCACCGGGTTCCCATCTCCCCCCAGTGAAGCACGAATTTCTTTGTCAGCGGCGTCAGCTTCATTTCTGTTCTGACTGAAATTACTGAACTTCACGCAAGCCGTCAAGTGCCGGTTTCGTCCTGTTCGTAGTGCGGCGATTCATCGCCGCATCCTCTTCCGCTCGCACTGCCGCGCCATGAATGGCGCGACTACCAACCCGGCCTTTCCAACCCACATCCCCGCCCACCAGCGCCCGCCATTGAATCGCCATCAACACCAGTACTCCCGCCGGATGCAGCAGCACACCGAGCCACGATTGCCGGTACTTCACGGCGGCGATCACGCGCGGCACGTAACCCAAAGCCACCGCTCCCCACATCCACTCCGGCACCTGGGCACACAGGCACACGACGACCGGCACCACCTGCCCTCCCACCAACAAAACCGTCCACACCCCAATCGCCCCCGGCGCACCCAAGCCTTCTGTGGCATTCTTCGCCAAGCCACGCCAGACCTCCCCGGCATTGCAATACATCCGGCACACCGCCACATCCGTCGCGTCGCACAAATCCGTCTTGAACCCCGCCCGCCGGAACGCGCGCGGCAACGTCACACCGTCGTGCCGGGATGCCCGGATCGCCGCGTGGCCACCGGCCTTCTCATACGCCGACCGCCGCGCCAAAAACATCTGCCCGCAACCCGCCGCAAAGCCGGTCAACCGCGTCCGCCGCATTCCGATCATCGGTAAAAAACCAAGTAGCACAAAATGAATCAGCGGAATCAGCACCTTCTCCAACCACGTGCCGGTGATCTGCCGCGGAATCCCGCTCACCAAATCCGCGCCACTCTGCTCCAAGAACCCAACGAGTCGCGCCAGCCCATCGCGCTCGAGCCGGACATCTGCATCGAGGAACAACAACAAGTCATGCCGGGCTTCCCGGCTCAGCACCCAACACGCGTGCTGTTTCCCGCACCAACCCGTTGGCAAAGCCGGCACGGAGACCACGCGCGCACCCGTCGCGCGCGCGATCTCCGCCGTTCGATCCGTCGAGTGATCATCCCCGACGATCACCTCGACCTCGACGCCCTCACTACCCAACACCGATTCCACCGCCGCGCGGATGGAAGCCTCCTCATTCCGCGCCGGTATCAAGACCGACACTCTAGCCGCGCGCGCCGAGCGCGGTCGCCGGTACAGCCAGATGTTCCAAAGGAATAGCACGGCCGGTATCGCGGCGAGGACAAAGCATATGATGGTAATCACTTCCATGGTTACGCCCACTTCCCCTCACCCTGACCCTCTCCCCGCGAGCGGGGCGAGGGAATCCCAATTTGAGTCCCCTCTCCCCATTCGATGGGGAGAGGGCCAGGGTGAGGGGCCACCTTCGCGTGCTTCACGACTCATGCTCCTTCTGAAACTTTTCCCCGCGCCAACCGGCTCGCATGCGTCGCCACCAATCATAAAAGCCGCCCACACCGGCACTCCCCTCTAGAATCGTGGTGAAGTCACCGGCATCCCGTCGTTGCGACGCTGCGGCGAGCGCAGTCTGTGTTTCTTCCAATTTTTGTTCCAACATCTCCGCGGTAGCCACCGGCTCGCCCCAGCGCGCCAACGCTTCGGGGAAGCGCTCATTCCAGAACGCATACTCCAGCGCCAGCGGGACGAAAACAGCACCCGGTAAGCGTTGGGCCAGATGCGCGACGCCGGGCTCCAGTTGGAGTGGACGTTCCCTGACATCGGCGAACCGACCTTGGGCCGTTACCCAGAGCACGGCTCGGGGTTGGGCGAGCGCGGCCTCGGCGCCACGGAGAAACTGAATCGCACCACGCCGGGAGTTCTTCTCCACGGCGAAGAACCCCAAGTTGTGGAATACCCGGTAGCGCTCCAACTGCGGAGCGTCCATCGGGGCATAGTGCCGGTGGTTGGGAAAGTAATGCCGCGCCAGCACGAGACAGATCAGCGGATCCCACCAGCCGGGGTGATTCAGGTAAACAACCAACGGCGCATCCGTGCGTGGGGCCTTACCGGCCACTCGCACGGCATGGAATTGCCGGGCCACGTACCGTCGCGCATAGCCGGTGAACCACCGCAGTTTCCACGGCGAAATCGCCGGGGCGTCAGTCAGCCGCGACCGGCTCTTGGACGGCGGCGCGGTGATGGGCGCAACTGCAAGTTGTGCAGGTTTGGTCATTGTCGAGAGCATCCGCGGCAATCCAGCCGCTCATCAAAACCATCGGCATCCCCGGCCCGGGGTGAGCAGCACCACCGGCCAGGTAAAGCCCTTGGGTCGCAGTGCGGTTGGCCGGCTTGAACGCGCCGGTGAACCTTCCGTGACTCGCCAGCCCGTAAATCGCGCCGTTGAGCACGTGGTACCGGTCGTGAATGTCCTGTGGCGTGAGCGAACGCTCGAACACAATCCGCTCCTCGATGTCGTGCAGGCCGGCAGTCCGTTTCAGCTTATCGATGATGACGCGCCGGTATTCGGGGAACATTTTCTTCCAGTCATGATGCGGCCGGAGGTACGGCGTGTGGACGAGCACGTACAACGCTTCGCCACCAGCAGGCGCCACTCCTGGTTCCGTCTGCGCAGGAGCGCAGAGGTAACAGGTTGGGTCCGGCGCCGGCTCGCCGCGCCGGTAAATCCAGTCGAACTCCTCGTGCGCGTCGCGCGAGAAAACGAAGTCGTGGTGCAAGAGGTGGTCGTACCGCTTCTTCAGGCCGAGATACAAGACCACACCCGAACAGGCGGGCTCATATTCGCGCTGCGGCTCTTCGCCCAGCAATTCACGCTGGGTCCGGACGGCGTCCATATTGGAAACCACGGCGGAGCATTCGAAGTGTTCGTCATTATCGAGGTCGATACCGGTAACCTTGTCGGCCACCGTGCAGATCTTCTTCACCTCTACGCCGGTCCGAAATTCGACGCCAAACTCTTCCGCGAGTCGGCGCAAAGCCTTCGGCACCGCACCGGTCCCGCCGCGCGGATACCAGATGCCTTCGCTCGTCTGCATGTGGGCAATCCCGCAGAGCACGGCCGGAGAGGCGTCGGGCGCGGAGCCGACGTATTGCGTGAAGTGGTCGAGCATCTGGGAAACGTTCTTGTCCGGCACGAATGACCGGATGCTACCGGCCACAGTGCGGCCCATCTTCATGGAGAGGACGTCACGGAGGGTACCGGCCTTGAAAGTGTTCTTGGAATCAAACATGTCCCACATCGAGCCGAGCGACCGGTAGAAGAAATACCGGTCCGAGATATCATGCAAACGCGCCGACCAGTCGATGAAATCCCGGTAACCTTCGCCGACTTTCGCCACCATCCGGTCGACGTCGGCTTCCAGATCGAGCGTCGAACCATCCTCGAAGAAACACCGCCACTGCGGATCGAGGCGAATGAGATCGAGGTATTCGGTGATGTCCCGGTCGGCCTCGGCGAAAATACGCCGTAACACGGAAGGCAGGGTCAGAATCGTTGGCCCCATATCGAAATGGAAGCCGGCACCGTCCAAAGTCGCCGCCTTGCCGCCAATCCACTCGTTCCGCTCGAACACCGTGACTTCGTGCCCGCGCGCCGCGAGCGTGCAAGCCGCGGCAAGGCCACCGAGGCCACCGCCGACCACTGCTACCGGATATTTCTTTGGCATGATCATGATTTTCTCCTCCGCATTGCCGCCTGTATGAAATTAACTAATCCCCGCCAGCGTTCGCCCAGCGTTCCGCCGTGCGCCGCACGGATGTAACTCGCAAACAACTCCGCGTCGTTCGCACCCGCAACATTCAGATGCGGCCGCGCCCTCCCGCGTCGCACCGCGATCGCTTTTATTTGCGTCATCGCCAACAAACCTTCCGCGCCGCGCGTCACGCCAAAACCACTACGGCCGCGTCCGCCAAACGGAAACCGGGGATCCGCGGTCGGCACAATCAGGTCGTTGACAGTCACAGCTCCCGCCCGAACTCGGCGCGCAAGTACTGTTGTCCCCGGCTCGCGTCCAAAGACGCTGGCCCCCAGCGCGAACGGATTTTTCGCGGCGAGTTCGAGGGCTTCGTCGTCGCTGCCGACGGAGTTAACTTCGATACCGCCGAGGCGCTGCTGCAGCTCCCCGGCCACACTCTTGTGCACGAACACCCGGCGCGGTCGCATGCAGACTTCGCCTTTGCCGAGTTTCGTCCCAAACTCGATTGCCCTCACGACCAAATCCAAATCAGCATCCTCGCGTACGAACACGGCGTCATGACCAGACAACTCCATCACCGCCGGAGTCACGCTGTCCGCCAACTGGGAGAGCACTTTCTCGCCGGTTTCGGCTGAGCCGGTAAACACCACCAAGTCCGCGCCGAGATCGGCCGTCTCGATGTTTTCATCGAGCACTTGGAGCCGGTCGGTATCGAGAATCTTCGCGAACGCTTCCGCAGCCGGTTGGCCGCCGCGACCAGGCTTCCACATCACGGAATTACCAGCCACCAGCGCTTGGAGCGTGTGGACGGCCGGAAGGAAAAGATGGTTGTTCGACGGCGCGATGACGAGCACGGTGCCAAACGGCTCCCGGCGCACTTCAATCTCCACGTCGCGCATCCAGAACGGTCGACCCGAGGCCGGCAGGCGTTGCGGGGCAAGGATCCGGTCGGCTTGGGTTTCAAGGAACCGGCAGGCATCGGCCAGCGGCAGGACCTGCGAGACAAGCGCCTCAGCGACCGGCAGACCGGTCAGGCGCGCGAGCTCCTCGGCGCGCTCGGCAATGAGGTTGCGGACGCGACGCAAATCTGTTGATCGCTTCTGTGATGCGGCGAGGGGAAGCGCCGACTCATAGAGTCGGCCTACAACAGCCGTGCTCACGCCGGGACCTCGACGAGTTCAGGCTCGCGGATGGGGGTTGTTCCGAAGTCCTCGGCGAGCAGCCGGCTCGTGATCCGGGCGGATTCGAAAATCACCGGCAAGCCGCTGCCGGGGTGTGTGCCGCCGCCGACCAGGTAGACGCCGTCCACGTCTTCGAACCGGTTGTGCGGGCGGAGGTGAAGCATCTGTTGGAAATTGTGGGCAAGATTGAATGTGGCACCCCGGTAAATCTCGTACTTCGAGTCCCAATCTACCGGCGTGATGACGCGTTCGTACCGGATGCGTTTCTCCAGTCCGGTCAGGCCGATCTTCTCGAGCTGGCGAAGGGTGCGGGCGCGGAACGCCGACTTCTCACGGTTCCAGTCCACATTCGGGTGCTGTTGCGTGACGGGGACGAGCACGTAGAGCGCACTCATACCTTCGGGCGCCAGCGTCGGGTCGGTCACGCTGGCGTTCTGGACGTAGAACGACGGGTCGGCTGACAGGACATGATCACGTTCGATCTCGCGGAGGTTGCGCCGGTAATCCGCGCTCACGAAAATATTGTGGTGCGCGAGGTCGTCGTACCGGCCTTCCACGCCGAGATACATCATGAAGGTGGAGCAGGAGTACTTCTTCTTCGCAAGTTTCTGGTTGGTCCAGCGCCGCCGCAGCCGGTCGGGCACGAGCCGTTCCATCGCGCGGGCGAAATCGGCGTTCACGACAAGCGCGTCGCCGCGCAGCGTGCGTTGATTGGTTCGCACGCCCACAGCCCGGCGGCCTTGGAAGAGAATCTCCTCGACCGGCTCGTTGAGATGAATCTCGACGCCGAGATTAAACGCCACCCGCGCCATCGCCTGCGTCACCGCACCGCAGCCACCGATGGGATGCCAAACGCCGCTTTCGTATTCGAGGTAAGAGAGGATGGAGAATAGACTCGGACAGACGAACGGCGACATGCCGAGGTATTTGGATTGGAACGTGAACGCGAGTTGGAGCCGGGGATCCTTGAAATAGGTGGCGAGATTCTGCGAGAGCGACTGCCACGGCTTGAGCGTGGGGAGCAACTTGAGCATCCGCATGTTCGCCACGTCGCGCCAACTGTTGAACGGAGTTTGCAGGCAGGGCATGAAATGTTGGAGCTTCTGCCGGTTGTCGTCGAGGAACCGCCGGAAGTGCGGCGCATCCGCGGGCGCGAGCCGGGCGATTTCGGCTTCCATCTGCTCGACGTTGGGCGTGCAATTCAACTCCCCGCCCGCGCCGAACGTGAGCCGGTACTGGGGGTCGAGCTTCACGAGCTTCACTTCGTCGCGGAGGTTGCGCCCACAGGCGGCGAAAATTTCCTCCAAGACCTGCGGGTACAGGAAGAACGTCGGGCCGACGTCAAACTTGAAGCCGTCCGCCTCGATGGTGGACGTGCGGCCGCCGACGCGCGGCAGACGTTCCACCACGGTGACTTTCTTCCCTTGCCGGGCCAGCAACATGGCCGCCGCCAACCCGCCCGGACCCGCCCCAATCACAATGACATGTTTTTGATTCGACATAGTTAGAACCTCACCAGCCTCAACTGCATCAAAGTGTAGGATGACCTCCTGTTTCAGTAGTTTCAGAAAATTCTCACTAGTCGCTCTTGCCGCTCTCTTTCTTGGAGGGCGCGGCTCCGGCCGCGCCATGACCGATGCTTCCACGGCGGGCGCGGCGCGGCCGGAGCCGCGCCCTCCACAAATGCAGGAGGCCATTCGGCTGCATTACCAAGGCTGTGAAGGCGATCGGACCGCGGCCATCCGTGCGGAATCGATGCTCGCGGAGCTGGCTACGACTTCACCCGCCGACCCGGTCATCCAAGCCTACCTCGGCAGCGCGCGCCTGCTGGCCGCCGCCCGGGCCTGGCAACCCATCCGCAAAATGGAACTCTGCAAAGAAGGAGGCTCCTTGCTGGACGGTGCCGTCGCCGCCGCGCCGGACAACCTCGAAATCCGCTTCCTCCGCGGCGCGTCGCTGTATCACCTACCGGGTCTGTTCGGGAAACGCCCGCAAGCCGAGGCGGACTTCCGGTGGGTAACGGAGCACGTCCACAACGGCTCGCTGCCGGCTGACTTGGCTGCGGCGGCGTTTTATTTCGACGGCCTCACCTACGCCCGGCAGCGCAATCAACCCGCCGCCCGGCAAGCGTGGCAGACCGCGATCGAGTTGGCGCCTGATTCCAAAGCCGGCAAAGATTCGGCAGCGAAACTAGCCGCGCGCCGTGAGTAGGTAGGTCAACGCCTTCACGGAGAGTTCCGCGGCGAGATAAGGCTTCGCGATCAAGTCGTCCGCGCCGTGCGCCAATGCCGTCTCGCGCCGGTCGAAATCATCCACACCGGTCACGAAGACGACCGGGGTGTTGGCGTTGGCCGGGAATTCGCGAAGCTGTTTGCACAACTGCATCCCATCCAATCCCGGCATCTCGATGTCGAGCAGGATCAGGTTGAATGTCTTTTCCGCCACGCGCTGCCGGGCGGTGAGGGGATTCGAAATCGATTCCGTCCGCAACCGGACGTGCGCCAGCGCGTTGCTCGCCAGCCGCAGTGCGACCAAGTCGTCATCCACCGCCAGCACGCTGACGCCCGAGAAATCGCAATGCGTCGGCTGCTCGGGGAATTGCACCAGCGCGGCGAGGCACTGCACGGCTTTCGTCGCCGTGTGGCGAGCCGAGGCGGTGATCGCGTGCGGATCGTCGTTCAATGCCTGGAGAAAATTCGCTATCGCCCCGGCCAAATGCGCCGTGAGGGCAAACTCCGCCGCCGTCGCCACCTCACCAACCGCGCGAACGCGTTGGAGCAGTGCCATCAGCCGGGAGAGATCGCCGTTGCCGCGCACGAGGAACGCGTCGAGCAACCGCCGCAGTTCCGCCGCGTGTTCGGGTGCTTGCCGGTAGAATCGCTGGTCCGGTGTCTCCGCCGGCGCCTCCGTGACGGCCACCGGCATCGTCGACGGATGGATGCTCTCGCCGATCAACCCGCCGATTTCCTTCGCGAGCGTGGCCGGGGAGTTTTCTGTCTTGTTGAGAATCTTCGTCGCACCGGACTTGCGCGCCGTGGCGAGCAGGTCGCCCATGAACTGGTTCGTGAACAGGATCACCGGCAGTTGCTGCGTGGCCGGGTCCCGCCGCAAGCGTTCCAAGACCTGCACGCCGTTCAACCCCGGCAGCATCAAATCGAGCACGATCAAGTCGGGCCGGTACGACTGCGCCATCTCGACGCCCTTGAGACCGTCCGGCGCCACTTCCACCGCGTAGCCTTCCGTGATGAGCTTCTTCCAGTAGATGCGCGCCAAGACCTGATCGTCCTCCACGATCAGTACCCGCTTGGTGGCCGCCGCCACCGCCGTCTCGCAATTCACTCCCACACCCCCGGCTGATGCGAGTCGCGTGCCAGCAAAATTCTGGACGCTTTCCCGGGGTGCCTCTATCATCTTCGCAAAATCGGAGGTCAAAAATGTCGCTGAAATCCCTCATCGCCACCGGCACCAAACTCTGGCTCGATTCCGTCGACCCGGCCGAGGTGCAAAAGAACTTCGCCATCGGCGCGACCGGCGCCACCTCCAACCCCATCATCATCTCCGACATCATCAAGGCCGGCCAGTGCGACCCCCTCATCCAGCAACTCATCGCCGCGGGCGTGGCCGACGAGCCCATCGCGTGGCAGGTCACCGACCGGCTGGTCAGCGACGCCCAGAAAGTCTTCCGCCCCATCTGGGACAAGACCAAGGGCAACGACGGCTACGTCAGCTTCGAGCTCGACCCGCTTCTCGAAGACCGCGAGCTCGCGCCGCCTCACGCCGAGCGCGTCCGGCGCTACATCGAACTCGGCAAGCGATGGGGTCTCGGTCGCAACAACCGGCTCATCAAGGTACCGGCCACACCGGCCGGCCTCGACGCGTTGGAAGAACTCGCCGCCGCCGGCATCAACCTCAACGTCACCCTCATCTTCTCCGAGCGCCAATACAAACTCGCCCGGGAAGCCTGCTGGCGCGGCGCCCAACGCCGCCCGTCACTCGCCCAATTCAAGAGCGTCTACTCCATCTTCGTCTCCCGCGTCGACGTCTACACGGAAAAGAATGTCCCCCAACTCAGCCCGGCCGCCCAAGGCCAAGTCGGTATCGTCAACGCCAAACGACTCTGGCTGCTCAATCAGGAATTCTGGCAGGCGAAGAAATGCCCGCTCCAGCAAGAAATCATCTTCGCCAGTACCGGCACCAAGAAACCAAGCGACCCACCGGATAAGTACGTCGCCGCGCTGGCCGGTAGCGACATCCAAACCAACCCGCCCGCCACCAACGACGCCACCGACAAGACTGGCAAGACCTACACCCGGCAAGTCGACCAACTCCCCCCGGCCGCCGTCCTCGCCGAAATCGACAAGCTCGTCGACCAGCAAAAGATGGAAGACAAGTTGATGGACGAAGGCACCGCCAAATTCGCCGACCCGCACAAAGCCCTGCTCAAGCTCATCGCCGAGAAGCGCGCCGCCCTCCGGTAAGCCCGCAACAACATCGTTGGTAGGGCGCGACCGCCGGGCGCGCCGCGGCCTGCCTCCCACTCGGCGCGCCCGGAAGGGCGCTCCCACAATCCTAAGAACCCTGTAGCCGCGAATCTCATTCGCGGCGTTGCGTCCCGCCCCGGTAAACCCGCCGCGAAAAAGTTTCGCGGCTACAGCCGGCCCTCCGCTACGGGCCGTCAGCGCGTCGGGGTTGCGGCGGCGATCCCGCGGAGCATGCCGCGGAAGACCAGCTCGTGCAGCGGCCAGATGGCGTACCAGTAGAGCAGGCCGGTCAGGCCGATGGGATCAAAGGTCGCGGTTTGGGTGATGCGCGAGCCGGTCGCGGTCGGCTCGACCAGAAACTCCAGCCACGCGCGGCCCGGTAGTTTCATCTCGGCGCAGAGGCGCAGGCGCCGGTCGGGTTCGATGGCTTCGACGCGCCAGCAATCCACCACATCGCCAACGCGGAGCCGGTCGGGATCGCGCCGACCCCGGCGCATCCCGACGCCGCCAATCAGCAAATCCATCGCGCCGCGCAACCGCCAGAGCCAGTTCGCAAAGTACCAGCCGGTCTTCCCGCCGATCCGGCGGACCGGCGCAAACGCTTCCGCGCCGGAGACCGGCAGTTCCACGCGGCGCTGGTCCACGAGCCGGTTGCCGAACCGCACCCCTCCCCAATGCCGCAAGGCACCGGCAGCGTCCGACCAATGGCTTTCCCGATCTTCGTCGCGCAGCGCGTGCGCCATCGCCTCGCGAACGCCGAGCGGTTGAATCGGAAACTCCCGGCGCGCCCGGTCATCGCGCACCACCGTCGGATGCCGGATGCTATCAATCAGTTTGCGCCCGATGCGCGCAAACAACGGCGTCACCAACCCGAGCCACAAGCTCGACACGTACGGCGTGAGCACCGGCACAGGAATCATCACCCGCCGCAGCCCGCGCTGCCGGGCGTACTCGCGCATCAGCCCGCCATACGAAACCACATCCGGCCCGCCGATTTCGTAGATCTCATTCTGTAGCCGCGCTTGGTAAGCGCGGTTCGGTGAGTCAGGTGGTAAGCCGCGCTTGCCAAGCGCGGCTACAGGTTCGGCCGCCTCAATCAAGTACGCCACCACATCCTCAATCGCGATCGGCTGGGCGGGCGAGTTGACCCACCGGGGTGTGATCATCACCGGCAGCCGCTCTACCAGCGCGCGAATCATCTCAAACGAAAGACTACCGGAGCCGATGATGATCGAGGCGCGGAACTCCGTCACCGGCACGCCGCTCGCCCGGAGCACTTCGCCGACTTCGTGCCGGCTCCGCAGATGCGGCGACAGGCCGCCCCGGTCATCGCCGAGTCCGCCGAGGTAGATGATGCGTTGCACCCCGGCTGACTTGGCGGCTGCGCCGAAGTTTTCCGCCGCCCGCCGGTCTTGTTTCTCGAAGTCGCCGGTCGACCCCATCGAGTGGACGAGGTAATATGCGGTCTGCACCCCGGCCATCGCGCGGGTCAGCGAGGGAGGATCGAATACGTCACCGGCCACCACTTCGGCCGTCGTATGCCGGACGTGTTCGGGCCGGCGCGCCAGACAGCGTACCGGGATGCTGCGCGCTTCGAGGGCACGCAAGAGCCGACCGCCGACATAGCCGGTCGCGCCGGTGAGCAGGATCATGCTCAGCTCTTCTCGTATTCCTTGAGGAAGCCGAGGAACTCGCGCCGGTGATCTTCCTCGCCGCCGAGAATCCCGATCACCATGTCCTGCGTCACGTAGTCCACGCCGTCGCAGAGTTTGATGATCTTGTTGTACTGGGCGATCGCGCCTTCCTCGGCTTCGATGACGCCCTTGATGACAGCGACGATATCGGTCGTGTCCTTTGGCGGTTGCAGGAAAGTCTGCGAACGCGGGAGTTCGAGCGAACCCGGCACCACACCGCCGATGGTCTTGATGCGCGCGGCCAACTGTTGCGCGTGCATGACCTCGGTCGCGACGTCCGCGGCTAGCGCCTTCTTGACCACGTCCGACCGGACGCCGTCGAGATTGACCGACGCGGCGATGTAATTCTGCACGGTTTCCAACTCCATCGCGTAGGAGAGGCTCAGTTCCTTGATGATTTTGTCGTTTTTCATAGTGGTTTCACTTTATCAGAGTCTGCGCTTGCCGGCGAATCGCCACGCGCTGACCGGCGTCGAACCGGTCGAGATTCTTCACCTGCAGCGCCATTCGTTGGTTTTGTTTGAGCAGCTTCTCGTGGCGAATCAGGAAATCCCAGTACAAAGTCGTGAACGGACAAGCGTCGGGGCCGGTTGCCTTGTCGGGCTTGAACCGGCAACCGTCGCAGTAGTTGCTCATGCGCTGGATGTATTTGCCGGTCGCGACGTAAGGTTTCGACGCCATCACCCCGCCGTCGGCGTACTGCGACATGCCGAGGACGTTCGGCAACTCAACCCATTCCACCGCGTCCACGTAGACCGCCAGAAACCATTTGTGGACTTCCACCGGATCGATGCCGCGCAACAGCGCGTACAACCCGGTCACCATCAACCGCTGGATATGATGCGCAAAGCCGTGCTCCAGTGTCTGCCCGATCACCACGCGCAAGCAATTCATCTCCGTGTCGCCGGTCCAATAGAACCCCGGCAACTTCTGTTTCGCCCCCAGCGCATTCCGCTGCGCATACTCCGGCATGTAGAGCCAGTACACGCCGCGCACATACTCGCGCCAACCGAGCAGTTGCCGGACAAATCCTTCAACAGCCGGTAAACTGTAGCCGCGCTTGCCAAGCGCGGCCACAGCAGCCGCGATGCACTCGCGCGGGTTGAGCAGTTTCAAATTCAGCGCCGCTGACAACCGCGAGTGATACAACACCGGCTCACCCGTCCACATCGCGTCCTCGACCCGACCGAAATCCGCCAGCCGGTTGGTGATGAAATCCTCCAGCGCCGTCAGCGCCTGCGCGCGCGTCACCGGCCAGTCGAATTTCTCCAGACTGCCGGGATGCTTCGCGAACCTCTTCTCTACCAGCGCCAACACCTCGCGCGTCGTCGCGTCCGGCTTGAACCCGACCGGCTTGGGAACCAGACCGGGGCCTTCCCGGCCAAAGCTCCGCCGGTTCTCTTTGTCGTAATTCCAAGTGCCACCGTCCGGCTCATCGCCGTCCATGAGCACGTTGTGTTTGCGACGCATCTCGCGGTAAAAAAATTCCAGCCGGAGTTGTTTGCGTCCCTTGGCGTGCGCCGCGAATTCCTCCTTCGTGCAAAGGAAGTGCCGGTCGG
>OMJI01000028.1 GCA_900299315.1 Verrucomicrobiota bacterium
GCCCCGCCGGTGAGCAGGTGGCCGAACAACATCGTCGCGCCGTTCAAGCAGTCGTTCTCGGTGGCGACTTGGAAAGGCTGCCGGATGCCGTTCCAGTCAAACGACGAGCAGAGGATGGCTTCGAGGAAATCGCCGTTTGGCAAATGATCGGTCCACTGACGCTGGCCTTGGAAGCCGGCCGCGATGGCGTTGTGGCCGTGCGCTTCCTCGCCGAACCCAAGCGCGGCGAGCTTCGGATTGCCGATCATCAAGTCGCGGACGATCATCGCCATCTTGACCGAATACTCCCACTCCCAATCCTTCTTGTCGCGCGCGCGGGGATTCTTGTTCGGGTCCATGCCTTCCCGGCAGTTCTCTTTGACCCACTTCACCGCGCGGGTGAATTCCTTGGGGTCGAAGATACCGCGCTCGACGCGGCGGACGAGTTCCACCATGTCGATGAACATCACGCGCATGCCGAGATAGGCTTCAAAGAACGCCGTGTCCACCACCGACCCGGCAATGCCCATCGACGTGCCGCCGATCGAGGCGTACGACTTGCCGCGCATCGTCGCGACCGCGAGACCGGCCTTGGCGAACTGGAGCAGCTTCTCCTGCACGTCGGCCGGGATGGTCTGGTCGCCGCCGTCCTGCACATCGCGACCGTAAATGTTGAAGACCGGGTAACCTTTCTGGTTGTGCCCGGCCGAGACCGCCGCGAGATAGACCGCGCCCGGTCGCTCCGTGCCGTTGAAACCCCAGACCGCCTTTGGGATCGACGGATCCATGTCCATCGTCTCCGAGCCGTAACACCAGCACGGCGTCACGGTGAGCGACACGCCCACGCCTTCCCGGCGGAACTTCTCCGCGCACGCCGACGCCTCGGCAATGCCACCGATCGTCGTGTCGGCGATCACGCATTGCACCTTCGTGCCGTCCGCGTGCCGGAGCTTCTCCGACAGGAACCGGGCGACATTCTTCGCCATGCCCATCGTCTGCTTCTCAAGCGATTCGCGAACGCCGCCGAGCCGGCCGTCAATGGTGGGGCGGATGCCGATTTTCGGGTTCTCGCCCACGAGCCGGTTGGCGGGGCGGTTCTTCTTCAAGCTGGCTAAAGTGGCCATGATCGATGTTCTCCTTTGGAAATTGCGGGGATAACAACAAAGAGCACCTCAAAGTCAAATGCATTCTCGGTCGGAACGACGCAGTTGGTTGGAGGGCCATCCCGCACTTGCGGGATCGTGGCCGACTTCCCCACGGACGCAACGGAGCGCGTCCCCAAGATTGGCATACCAGACGGTGTGCGGTAGGGACGAGCCGCGGGCTCGTCCGAATCGCCCCTCCGGCGCGGGCGAGCCGGCGGCTCGCCCCTACCCGCAACAGCTTCAACTGCATCGTTCCGGCTCAGGCGCTGCGCTTCAAGCGAGATTACCGGTGTAAAGCACGCGCGGTTTGGCGCGCGACCGCCACGGGATGGAGTAGGGGATGCCGGGGTAGAGGTCGAAGAAATTGTCCGGCAGGCGGCGCTCGCCGTCGAGGTCGAGGCAGACGCCCCAGACGAAGGTTTCTGACTCGAACGTGGCTCGCCCGTTCCGAACGGTGACCTTCACTTTGGCCGGGGACCACTTCAGTTCCTTGAAGAGTGGCAGCACGAGCCGGTGGCGCGCGATGAGTTTCCGACTGTAGCCGCGCTTGGTAAGCGCGGTTGCCGGCTCCGATAACTCGGCGAAGGCCAGACTGGACTTGGGATTTTTCCAAGCCGACCGGGGGAAAGAGGCCAGCGTCGTCGGGGCGTTTGGTTCGAGCGTGACCCGCGCGCAACGGTCGAGCGGATAGGTGCCGGCCAGCGTGAAGAGGCCGTACCGGAGATCCGCCGTCACCGGCTCGCTCGTGTCGTTGATGCCGAAGATCACGATCTCATCGCCCTCTTCCGCCACTACCACACTGACCGGCTGCATCGCGCGGCCGACCGGGTGGAACGCCGGTGTGCGGCGCAGGTAGTAATCCACGATGGTCCAACTGCGCGTCGCCGGCCAGCAATCGTTGTACATCCAGAAAATCGCCGACGCGCTGCTGAACATCCGGCGGCGGAAGTTGCTGACGTATTCGCTGAGCGCCTCGCCTTGGACGAGGCCGCCCCAGTAGGTGTACTCGGCGATGGAAAGCTGCCGGGTATCGTGGCCGGTCCACATCGGAAGAATGCCGTCCGGGTAGCTCGGTTCGCCCCAGCTATCCACGGAATTATCGTGCACCTGCCACGCGAATGATTGCAGCCGTCGTTGATCCGCCGGCAAACACGCGAGCATCGTCGGCAATGCTGTCGGCCCGAGGAAGCCGCCTTCGTTGGGGAACCGGCAGATTCGCTTCCGGTAATCCCGGAAATCACGATTCCCGAAGCCGACCTGCCATGGGTGCTGGTCGCCGGTGTGGTCGGCGTTTGGATTTTCACCATCGGGCGAGAAGGGCGAGCTGGGCCAGTAGAAGCGGGTGGGGTCCTCCTGTTTCATCAACCGCGGCAGGGTGAGATGAAAGAGCGAGTAGTCGGGGTAGATGGCGGCCGCGGTGTCGTAGCCCCAATCCCACGCGGCTTGCTCCATCTCGTTGTTGCCGCACCAGATGATCAGGCTCGGATGCGACGCGAGCCGGCGGACGTTGTACGTGGCCTCGGCTTTGACGTTGTCGAAGAACTCCTTGTGCACCACCGGGAACCGGTGGCACGCGAAGATGAATTCCTGCCAGACCAGAATCCCCTTCAAGTCGCACAGCTCATAAAAGTCATCGCTCTCGTACTGCCCGCCGCCCCAGATGCGGAGCAGGTTGAAATTCGCTTCGCGCGCCAAATCCGTCAGCGCATCGTACCGGGCGCGGTCGCAACGCTGGAAAATCATGTCCGCCGGCACGAAGTTGCCGCCCTTGCAGAAAATCTTCTTCCCGTTCACCTCGACGACAAAGTACCGGCCTTGCTCGGGGTGCGGGTCCTGGTTGAAGCGGACGTGCCGGAACCCGACGCGCGCCGCTTTCTGCCCGACGACCTTGCCGGCCACCTTCAACGTCACGCGCACGTCGTACAGGTTCTGCGGCCCGTGCCCGACCGGCCACCAGAGCGCGGGATTGTCGATGCGGATGCTGGCCTCGACCGGCTTCAACCCGGGCGCGAGGCTCACCGGCTGCGTCACGCTCTGCCCGCCCATCTCGACGGTCAACTCGCCGCGCGTCTTGTGAAACGCCTCGACGAACAACCGCGCCCGCACCGTGCCGGACTGCAAATCCGGCGCGAGCTCCACCAGCGGCACGAATTGATCCAGCCGCACCGGCGCGTCGGTCCATTCCAGCCGCACGTTGCCGGTGATGCCGACGTTGATGAGGCGCGTGCTCCAGTCCCAACTGAACTGGCATTGCGGTTTGCGGAGCCACACGCCCTTGTGCAGCCGCTGATCCAGCTTGCGGTCGTAACCTTCCATCGGCTTGTCCATCACGTCGAACAAACCGCCCTCGATGTGGACGGTGAGCAGGTTGCGGCCGGGCTTGAGTTTCCCGGTGACCTCGACGCGGCAGGGATGGAAGACGTTCTTGTGCGAACCGATCTCGACGCCGTTCAGGAAAATCTTCGCGACCAAATCCAGCCGGTCGAACACCAGCCACGCCCGCCCGGCAATCTTCGGCGCGTCAAACCAGCGCCGGTAAGCCCAGTAACATTCCTCCACCCACCGGGCTTTTAGGCAATTCGTCCCGACGTACGGGTCGTCAATCATCCCCGCCCGCCACAAATCCAGATGCACCTCGCCCGGCACCGCCGCGTCAATGTACCGCGCCTCATCCGTCTCTGCCCGATTCGCGTACTCAAGGCGTCCCCGTTCGCCGTCCGCCCACCGCAACCGCCATGTGCCATTCAAATCAAGAGTCGAGAGCATGGCGGGAGAGGAACAAATGATTGACCCTAAAGCAAGCTTGGGGTCGGGCGCAACACGCCACTGCCGCCGGTTTTGTAGGGCGCGATGCCCTGCGTCGTTTCGGGGATCGCGCCGTGGGCGTCGTGGGCGCCGTCCCGTCGGCAGAGTCGGCGGATAGAAAGGCCGGGACGGCCGCCGCCAACTCGAATATTTCACTGGCTTTTGTGGGACGGGTTTGCGGCGGCCCGCGTCTCGTCAGACTCGGCTTCAACCCCGACCGGTCGCGGTTGCAAACCGCTCCCACAA
>OMJI01000029.1 GCA_900299315.1 Verrucomicrobiota bacterium
CCCGGCGAGATTGCGACGTGGCGGGTGACCGGCAACAAAGCCCGCCGCGTGGCGGTTGCCGAGACTTAAGCCGGATCGATTCCGTCGCGGGAGGGGTTTTCAACCCGACCGGGCGCGGCGCGAACCGGTCGACAAAGGTTACAACGCCGCGCGGACGAGTTCCTCGACGCTGGCTCCGTCCCCCAGCTTCGTCGCCGCCGCCTGCACCGCGCGCTGGGCGTCGGCGGTCTTGAAGCCCAACGACTCCAACGCCAACACCGCATCCGCCAGCCGGGGGTTTGATGGTGCGGCAGTAAAGGCACCGGCAGGGGCGCCGATTTTATCCTTCAGTTCCAAGACCAGTCGCTCGGCGGTTTTCTTGCCGATGCCGCGCAGCGACGACAGCGTCTTCGTGTCACCGGCAGAAATGGCGTTGCGTAGCCCGGTGACCGAGGTGCTGGAGAGAATGTTGCAACCAAGTTTCGGGCCGATGCCGGAGATGCTGATTAGCAGCAGAAACATGTCGCGCTCTTCCGTGGTCGCAAACCCGAATAGCTGCTGCGTACCGTCCTGCGCGTTGACGTGGTGATAGGTGAGCAACTTCACCTCGCCACCCACGGCCGGTAATTTGGCGAAGCTCGATACCGGGATGTAGACCGAATAGCCGACGCCGTGGCAGTCGATGATCACATGCGTGGGCGTGGAGTCGGTGAGTGTTCCTTTGAGAAAGGCGATCATATCGGTTTCAAGCTCTTGAGTTGGATGCCGCGGCATTGTTGCGCGTGGGAAATCGCAATTGCAAGCGCATCGGCAGCGTCGGGTGGCGGCGCGGTCGGCAGGCCGAGTTGGGCTTTGACCATCTGGGCGACTTGCAACTTGCCGGCGCCGCCGAGGCCAGTGACGCTCTGCTTCACTTTGCGCGGGGCGTACTCGTAGATCTCGAGGCCGTACCGGGCGGCCGCGGCGATGATGACGCCGCGGACTTGGCCGAGGGTGAAGGCGATCCTGGTGTTCTGGACGTAAACTAGACCTTCAATCGCCATGACCTCCGGCTGGTGCTTGTCGATCAACCCGGTGATGACATCGCCAATTTTAACTAGGCACCGGGATGGTAGCACGCCAGGCGGGTTCTTGATTTCGCCGTACTCAACAGCGGAGCATTCGTCGCCGGCGGTTGCAATCAGGCCGAAGCCGGTGGAGCGCAGGCTGGGATCGACGCCGAGGATTTTCATCAGGCCGCGGCTTGGAGTTTTTCCATCACGTCATCCGGGATCTCGAAATTGGCGTGGACGTTTTGGACGTCGTCGTTGTCTTCCAGCGCCTCGACGAGGTTGAGCGCGGACTGGGCGACCTTGGTATCCGCGAGCGGTACCGGCGTGGTCGGGACGAAAGCGACTTCCGCGCGCTCCGGTTTGATGCCTTTGCTTTCGATGGCTTTGTGGACAGCTTCAAATTGTTGCGGGTCGGTGGTGATGGTGTAGCTGGTCTCGTCGGAAGTCATATCCTCGGCCCCGGCATCGAGGACGAGCGCCATCAGCTCGTCTTCGCCGATTTGTTCTTTCGGGATAGCGATCTGGCCGCGGCGGTGGAAGAGATGCTTGGCAGTCGCGAGGTGACCGCCGTGCTTGGTGAAAATGGCGCGAATGTCCGCGGCCGTGCGGTTCTTGTTGTCGGTCAACGTCTCGATGAGCAGGGCCACACCGCCACCGGCGAAGCCTTCGTACATCACTTCTTCGTAAGTTTGCCCTTCCAGTTCCCCGGTACCCTTCTTGATGGCACGCTCGATATTATCGGCAGGCATGTTACCGGCGCGGGCTTTGAGCAAGATGGTGCGCAGGCGTGGATTGAAACCGGGGTCACCACCGCCGTGTCGGCAGGCGACCATGATCTCTTTGCTCAACTTCCCGAACAGCTTGCTACGCTTGGCGTCGATGCCGCCTTTGAAATGTTTGACCTTCGCCCACTTGGAATGACCAGCCATAGTTGCCAAATCTTAAACGCCGGGTTGCTGTCTGGCCACCTTTTTTGCCGACCGGGAATTGACATCGAAGCTTTATAATGCAAAGTAACTGCCATGAATCCAACCTGGGCCGAGGAAAATCTCCAAACCATCCGCACCCTGATGGAAAATACTACTGTCTACCGGCGAGCCCTGACTCCCATCATGCTCACGTTGGGCGGGGTTGGAATTGTTGCGGCGGTGGCCGGTGCCGTTCTGCGGATTGGGCTGCAGTCGTTCTGGTGGTACTGGATCGCCGTCGCGGTAGTGGCTGTGGGGCTTTCGTTTCTTTTGGCTCGCCGGCAAGCGCTCCGTGATCAGGAACCATTTTGGTCGGCGCCCACGCGACGCGTCGCTCAATCGGTTGCGGCGCCGCTCGCGGTTGGAGCGATCCTCACATTGACAGCCCGGTATGATGCGACGTTGATCGTGGGGATCTGGCTGTTGCTGTATGGCTGCGCACTCCGCGCGACCGGCTTCTTCACCATTCGCGGTGTGGGAGAACTCGGCTGGCTTTTCATCATTGCAGGCGGGCTATTTCTGGCTGTCACTTGGCGCTCCGAGCATGTGCTGACGACCGGTTTAGCCCACGGTGCGATGGGCGTTTGCTTCGGCGGATTTCATCTCGCGTACGGACTTTATCTCGCGGCCTCCAAGAAATCGTGAACCCCGAGCATTTCCAGAAAATCGATCGGCTCATCCACGAGAAGGCGCGGATGGCGATCATGTCGTTGCTCGCGGCCGCAGCCGAGATATCGTTCACGGAGATCCGGGACACGCTGAAGATGACGGACGGCAATCTGAGCATCCAGATCAAGACGCTGCAGGAAGCCGGGTATGTGGCGGTGACCAAGAGCTTTCACGAGAAACGCCCCCGGACCACCTGCGCGTTGACGGCGACGGGGCGAAAGGCGTTCCAACAGTATATCGACACGCTGGAAAAAATCATTGAACAGTCCCGGTAGCCCCCTTGTCTTTCTTTGTGACGACGCACTTTATTATATAAAGTATATGAGAATCATCCGAGCTCATTACATGGGTTGGTGTTTTGGGGTGCGCGACGCGGTGAATTTGGTCACTCGCCAAGCGCAACAGGGCGCGGTCACGGTATTGGGCGAGCTCGTCCACAACGAATCGGTCAACGCCGCGCTTCGCGACCAAGGCGTCCGACTCACCCGCGATCTCGACCGGGTGCAGACCGGTACCGTTATCATCACCGCGCACGGTGTGTCCGATTCGGCCCTCGCCCATGCCCGGCAGACTGTCCCGCGTGTGCTGGAAGCGACCTGCCCGTTGGTCCATTTTGCTCACCGGGCTCTGAAGGAACTGGTGGCCGGTGGATTTCACCCGGTCATCATCGGCAAGCGCGATCACGTCGAGGTGCGGGGGTTGACCGGCGACTTGCGTGATTTCGATGTGGTGCTCAACCCGGACGACGTGTGGCAGCTCGCGCCGCGAGACCGGTACGGTGTCGTGGCCCAGACGACGCAACCCATCGACCGGGTCCGCTGGCTTGTCGCGCTGATGCACCAAGCGTTTCCACGCGCAGAAATCAAGTTCACTGACACGGTTTGCCAGCCCACCAAACAACGGCAAAGCGCCGCGGTGGAGCTGGCCCGGCAGTGCGACGTGGTGGTCGTGATCGGCGGGCGCCACAGTAACAACACCAACGAATTGGCCGAGACGTGCGCCAATCACTGCCGGCGCGTTGTCCGCATCGAAACCGCGGCGGACCTGCGCCCGCAATGGTTCGCTGAAACCGACACCATCGGCCTTACTGCCGGCACTTCCACGCCCGACGACGTCATCGACGCTGTGGAGAATCAGTTGTACAACTACACCCGCTGTTACCAAGGAGGAGTCCGCACATGGAGCCAGTAAGTCCGCCACCGATTCTGCCGAAACCGTCATTCTTCAAGCGCGCCGCCACTGTCTTCAAGTTGATTGGCGTCGGGTTTCTCATCCTCGTGATGCTGATTCCACTGGGGATGATTGGATCAATCCTCCGGGAGAGGCTCGAGCGTCGCAACGCGGCCGTCTCGGAAATCACCGCGACGTGGGGTCACCAGCAAAAACTCGTCGGCCCCGTCTTGATCGTGCCGTACCGGTACTCCTTCAAGTCCTGGAAGGAACAACCGGACTCCAAGGGCAAGATCGAGCGCGTTGAAGTTGTGGAAACCGCGGTGGCGAAGGCTTATTTCCTGCCGGCCTCGTTGGCGGTGGATGGCTCAATCGCGCCGCGCCAACTTCACCGGGGCATCTACCAAGCGATCGTCTACGATGGAAACCTCAACATCTCCGCCCAGTTCACCCCGCCGGATTTCGCCAGCCTGCACATCGCCGAGGCCGACATCATCTGGGACGACGCGCTGGTCACGTTCGCCATCCCCGACCTGCGCGGCATCAAGGACAACCTCCAACTCCAGTGGGGCACAGCCACCGTGCAACTCATGCCGGGCTGCAAATTGCGCGACTTCCCGGCCGGCGTGTCCGCGCGCATCAACGTCCGCGACGCCCAAGGTCCCATCGACCTCAAGCTCCAGCTTTCACTCAACGGCAGCGAAGGAATCCACTTCACCCCGGTTGGCGCCAAGACGACCGTCCGCTTGAAGTCACCGTGGCCGGACCCGCGTTTCGAGGGCGCGTACCTGCCCACCGAACGCAGCGTGACACCCACCGGCTTTGAGGCCCGGTGGGACGTCTCGTTCTACGGTCGCGATTTCGGTCAGCAATGGACCGACCGCGACAACAGTACGAACCTGACGCCCGCGGCTGCAACCCAGTCCCAATTCGGCGTGGACTTCCTGGCCGGTATCGACACCTACCGGA
The DNA here is from genome assembly GCA_900299315.1 of Verrucomicrobiota bacterium. Classification (GTDB taxonomy): domain Bacteria; phylum Verrucomicrobiota; class Verrucomicrobiia; order Palsa-1439; family Palsa-1439; genus OMJI01. The sequence goes on from OMJI01000029.1 coordinate 4,808, forward strand.
ACGTGGAGCGTGCCATCAAGTACGGCGCGCTGTTCTTGGTGCTGGTGTTCGCGACCTTCTTCCTGTTCGAGGTCTTGGCGCGGCTGCGGATTCATCCATTTCAATACCTGCTGGTCGGCGCGGATCTCTGTTTGTTTTATCTTGGGCTGCTAGCCCTGTCAGAATTCATCCCGTTCGGCACCGCCTATCTGGCGACAGCGTGCGTGGTGACGCTCTTGATCTGGTTCTACTGCGCGAAAGTTCTGCAAAGTGGAAAACGCACCATGATCTTGGTCGGCCTGCTGGCCGGTATCTACAGCTTTCTCTACGTCACACTGCAACTCCAGGACTACTCGCTCTTGCTGGGCACCGCCGGCCTGTTCGTCGTCCTCGCCATCGTCATCATCGTCACCCGCAACATCGACTGGTACACGCGGGACAACCCAAACACGTGAGAGCGCATCAACGGGCTTGGTATTGTTATTCCCAGGTTATTCACATCGAAAATATCTGCGTAAACCCCTGATTTTTCGCTTGCCTTCGTAAATGCGGCGGCTATTCTCCGACCTCAAAGAAAGGGGTGGGGACCCTGTTATGTATCTGAAGAGCCTGCAGCTCATCGGCTTCAAGTCGTTTGCCGAAAAAACGACATTGGAATTCTTGCCGGGCGTGACCGCCATTGTCGGTCCGAACGGTTGTGGCAAATCAAACGTCTCCGACGCTATCCGTTGGGTGCTTGGCGAGCAATCCGCCAAGGCGCTTCGCGGCAGTGAAATGGCCGACGTGATCTTCGGCGGCACCGACGGGCGCAAAGCCATCGGCATGTGCGAAGTCAGCATGACGTTCGCGGAGGTCGACCCGAGCACCTTGTCATTGCCGGGCGTGAACCTCGATTTCACCGAGGTCACCATCACCCGCCGCGTCTACCGCGATGGCAACGGCGAGTACTTTATCAACAAGACACCCTGCCGGCTCCGCGATATCCAGGGGCTCTTCATGGATACCGGCATTGGGCGCAGCAGTTACTCGATGATGGCGCAGGGCCAGATCGACCAGATCCTCTCCGCCCGGCCCGAAGACCGCCGGATGATTTTCGAGGAAGCGGCCGGCATCAACAAATACAAGCACCAGAAGAAGGAAGCGCTCCGCAAGCTTGAGTACACCGAGCAGAATCTCGTCCGCCTCACCGACATCATCAAGGAAGTCAAACGCCAGATCATTTCGCTCCAACGCCAGGCCGGCAAGGCGCGTCGTTACAAGGAACTCTTCGACCAGCTCAAGACGCTCGACACGCGACTCGCCCGGCACCAGTACGATTTGCTCCACGGCGAAATCACCGGCATCGAAGGCCAGATCGCCACGCTCGCCGCGCAGTCGGAGTTGTACGCAGCCGATATTGCCGAGCGCGAATCCCAGATCACCGAGCTCCGCCGGTCGCTCGCGGAAATCGAGCGCGCCATCAACGAGACGGTTAACCGCGACCACGAGTTGAAGGGCGAAGCCGACCGGCATCAGCACCGGATCACCACCAACGCGGAACGCATCGCCGAGTACGAGCAACTCATCAGCAATCACCGGCTCGAAACTGCCGCCAACGAGGAAAAAATCCGCACCAACGAGCAGGACCTCACCCGGCTCAACACCGAGTACGAGCAGATCGATGCGCAACTCGCGGCCGAGCAGGAAAAACTGCGCGCCCAGCAGGACGCTGTCCGGCATGTCGAAGCCGATCTCGCCGCAAAGAACCGCGCGTTCGACTCCGCCAAGTCCGCCATTTTCGAAATTGAAAGCCTGCTCGCCCGCAACCGCAACGAACTGGCCGCGCTCGACCAGCGCAAGGCCCAGGACAAGATTCGCGGCGAGCGGTTGTCCGCCGAGAAGTTGCAGTTGGAAGATCAACGCCGCGCCGTGGGGCAGCGGTTGGAGCAGTTCCATCAGGAGTTGAATACGCTCCAAGCCACTGTGGAAGGCTACCGGACGACGCTCAGCGCGACGACCGAGTCCGCGAGTGCTGCCGGGCAACAGCTGAACGAGGTCACCGGCGCGTTGCATGCCGCAACGACCGAGCTTTCCCGGAAGCGCGCCCGGCTCGATGTGCTCCGGCAGTTCTTCGCCGCGCCCGATGGCCGGCAGACGCTCGGCCAGATTTTGGAAGTCGAACCGGCGTACGGCGCCGCCATCGAGGCCGCGCTCAACGGCAAAGTCCACACCATCCTCGTGGATGACCGGCCTGCTGCGCGGGAGTTGTTGGCCGGCAACCTCAAGAACCCGAGCGTGGCTGTCGCCGATTTCACGATTCAACCTCCCAGCATCGAGCATAACGCCGCCGCCCGGCGCGCACTGGACGTCGTGCGCGTCCGCGATGAGCGGTTTGCGTCACTCGTGGAGTCGTTGCTTGCCAATGTTGTCATCGTCGACAATCTCGACGTGGCGGAGTTCGTTTGCGCCGCGCATCCCGGCTTGGCGGCTGCCACGCCGGCGGGTGAATTCTTCAATGCCCACGGTATTGTCAGTTTGGTCTCGACGAGTCACATGGGCGAGATAAGCGCGCTGACCGACGAGGTCGCCCGGTACGAACAACAAGCCGGTGAGCTCGCGGCCCGGCAGGCCGAATTGCAGCAGTTGAAGGCGCAAGCCGACGCACAGCTCAGCCAGCACCGAGCCGACTTGCATTCGCAGGAATTGGTGCTCGCGTCCAAGCAGGGCGAGTTGACCACGCTCCGCACGGAACAACGCGATTTGGAGAGCAAGGTCCACACGGTCATCTTCGAACTGACGTCGCTGGAGGAGCAGGGTGCGGCCGAGAACCAACGCCGGGAGGAAATCCTCCACGCGTTGCAGGACGCCGAGAGCCGGGAACAGTTGGCGCGGCAGGAAGTGGCTGCGGCGCAGCAGGCGGTCGCCGAGCTTGCCGGGCAGAAGACGGTTTTGACCGACGGGTTGACCGAGTTGCGCGTCAGCGTCGGCGGCATCGAGCACAAGCGCGGCGCGATCCAATCCCAGCGCGAGCCGATTAGCGGACGCATCCGCGACTTGCGCGACCGGATCCAGACCTGCGCGACTGAAATCACGACCTACTCCGGCAAGATCGAGCAGTTGCAGGGTGAGATGGCCGAGTCGGAACAGGAAATCGCCGCGGTCACGATCACGCGCCAGCAGGTCCAGCAGCAGCTGACCGGCTTGCAGCACCAGCGCGGCGAAGTGGCCACCGGCATCGAGCAGGCGGAGAATGAGTTGCGCGCCGTCCGCATCAAGGCTGCCGAGTCGCAGAACCAGAAATCCGGCCTGGACGTCGCCATCGCGCAGAAGCGGATGGGACTGCAGAATCTCAAGGACCGCGTCTGGCAGAAATATCAGGTCAACGTCGAGGATGTCCGCAGCGAATCCATCACCGTCACGATTGCCGACCAAGGCCCGGCTGTCAGCGAGCAAGTGGCGTTGCCGGTCGACTGGGATGCGATCGAGCAGCAGGTCGCCGAGTTGCAGTCGAAGCTCGACGCGATGGGCCCGGTCAACGTCGAGGCCATCCAAGAATACGACGAGCTCGAGGAGCGCTTCAAATTCCTCTCGCAACAGCACGATGATCTCGTGAAGGCCAAGGAGCAGTTGCTCCAGGTCATTGCGAAGATCAACTCGACAACCAAACAACTCTTCATCGAGACGTTCGAGAAAGTGCGGACCAACTTCCAGCAGGTCTTCACCGAGCTATTCGGCGGCGGCAAGGCCAACCTCGTCCTGCTCGACGAGAACGATCCGCTCGAATGCGGCATCGAGATCAACGCCAAGCCGCCCGGCAAGCAGCTCCAGAGCATCACGTTGCTCAGCGGCGGCGAGAAGACGCTTACCGCCACGTCATTGCTGTTCGCGATCTACATGGTCAAGCCGTCACCGTTCTGCGTGCTGGATGAGCTTGATGCGCCGCTCGACGAGTCGAACATCAACCGGTTCATCCGCATCCTGCAACGCTTCGTCCAGCTCTCGCAGTTCGTTGTGATCACCCACAACAAGCGCACCATCGGCATGGCCGACGCGCTCTACGGCATCACGATGGAGGAGCACGGCGTCAGCAAGGTCGTCAGCGTCAAATTCAGCCCGCGCGAGGAGACGGAGCGCAAACGGCAGGAGCAAACCCGGGAAGCGCAGGAAGAGCTGATCGACGGCGCGGCCATCATGCGCTCCGACGTTTTGCCGCACGAGGAAGATCTCCGCAACGACCTGCTCCGCCGCAAGGAGCAGACGGTCGCCGATATCGCAGAGGTACCGGCTGTCGTCGCCGAACAGGCACCGGCTCTCGGTACCAAGCCACCGGAAGAACTCGCCGCGGAAGTCAAAGCCGCCGTCGCCACCGCCGCGGAAGTCGCGGCAACTGTCGATGAAACCGTGGCGGTCGTAACGCCGCCACCGGCTACCGGCGAGTAATCGCGACTCCGCCCAGCGGTCGCAGCCGCAACTTGAGATCCGTCTTGCCGGTGGTCAGCGTGTGCCGGCCCTTGGCAGCGGTGTAGGTGACCTTCAGCCACGTGTCGTTGACCGGGATCTCGAACACGGTCTTGCCGGACTTGGTGAACGGCGCGATGACGAGGTCGAGCTGGTCCACCGGCTTTTCGCCGACGTAATTCAAGACCGGGCCGACCGGGATGACCGCCCCTTCGCGGACGTAGAGCGGGATGGTTTCGATGTCGGCTTTGACGTCGAGCCACTGGCTACCGGCGAGCGGCTTCTTCGTCCACCAATCAAACCACCGACCCGCCGGCAGGTACACGCGGCGGCGGTTGGTCTCGTCGAAGATCGGCGCGACGAGGAGGTGATCGCCGAACAGGAACTCGTCGCTCATGTTCCAGACCGTCGGGTCATCCGGGAACTCCACCACGAGGGGTCGGGCGAGCGGGAGCGACGTGGCGATGCATTGCCGGGCGCTGCCGTAGATGTACGGGAGCAGCCGGTAGCGCAGTTGGATGTAGTCGCGACAGATGCGGAACGTCTCCTTGCCGAACTTGTAAATCTCCCGGTCGCCAAACCCGTGAATCCGGCTGTGCGAGATGAACATGCCGAGCTGCATCCAGCGGATGAGCAGCTGTTCGTTGATGGTGCCGCAGAACCCGCCGATGTCGTGGCTCCAGAACTGGAAGCCGGACATCCCGAAGGACAAGCCGCCCTCGAGTTGCGGGAGCATGTTCGGGAAGTTGGGGCTGTTGTCACCGCCCCAGTGGAGCGGGAAGCGCTGGTTACCGGCCCACGCGCTGCGCGCCCAGACGACGCCGTCGCCGGTCTCCTCGCGCGTGACCTCGAACAGCGCCTTGTTGTAAAGCAACGGGTAGAGGTTGTGCATCCGCGGGCCGGGCGTGCCGTCGTGGTAGACGCCGTCGAGCGGCGCGGCTTCGCCGAAATCGGACTTGATGACCTTCGCGCCGAGGCGGAAGAGCCGGCGGAAATGGTCTTGGTGAACTTTCACCGCGGCCGGGTTGGAGTAGTCCACCACGCCGACGATGCCCTTGAAGCCGGGCGTGAAACAGATGCCGCAGTTGTAGATTTCGCCGGCCGCGTTCTTCACGAAACCGTCCACGGCCTTGAGATCGTTGAAGAGTTGCGAGCCCTCCGGGATGTACGGCAGTTGCCAGAGCGAAATCTTGATGCCGAGCCGCTTCAACTCCGCGAGGTACGCCTGCGGATCCGGGAAGCGCGCCTTGTCGAATTCCAAATCGCAGTACCAGTCTTCCTTGAACCAGTGCGTGTCGAGATGGATCACGTCGCACGGCACCTCGTGTTTCCGCATCTGCCGGGCGATCTCGATCGTCTCGTCCGCCGCCTTGTAACTGATCTTGCTCTGCCAGTAACCGAACGTCCATTGCGGCGGCAGACTGCCTTTGCCGGTCAGGTCGGTGTACGTGGCGAGCACTTCCTTGATCGAGCCGGTGATGAGGAAGTAATCGAGAAAATCATCGTCCGCGCACGCCACCTGCACATCCGTCAGCGCCCGGCTGCCGACCCAGTAGGTCATCAGCGACGAGTGATTGAAGAACACGCCGTAGCCGCGGTTGCTGACGTAGAACGGGATGTTCTTGTACGCCCGCGGCGTGATGACGCCGAGCGCGTCCACCATGTTCAAGTCGATCGTCTGCCCGACCTTGTTCAGCTTGATGAACCGCTCGCCCAGCCCGTAGATGCACTCGTCGTGCGCCAGGTCGAAATTCTCCACGGCAATCGGGCTGCCGTCGTCGCGCGTGCGGCAGATGCCGGTATTCACCGTGTCCCAGTTGCAAAAATAATCTTTCTCCCCGCCGCCCACGCCGCAGATTGGCTTGCCGGCCAGGTCGCGCACTTCCAGCCGGTACGGGGTCAACCCCACCAACACCCGCAGCTTGCCGGTCTCGATGCCAACCGGGGGCAAGCCTTCCTCGCTCGCTGGCTTCATCCACGGTGGCGTCGAGCCAAACTTGGTCACCTTGCCGGCATCGCGCACGATCTTGCACCGCTTCGGGCCGCCCAAGAGGCTCACCACCATCGGCGTCTGGTTCTCCGGGACCTTCGTCCCTTCCGCGTACCGGACCCGCAAGACGTTATCCGCCAACACATCGATCCGCACGCGCCCCTCGACCGTCTGCCCCGCGCCTGCGAGCTGCCGGCGATTCAACATGTCCGAATCCGCCGACGAAATCGCCTTCGCCGCCGTGACTGTTGCGCTCGTCTTCAGCACCAGCGAATGCCGGTTTGCCTCCAACAATTCCGCCCGCGTGACGCTCGCCCGGAGCACATCTTTCGAATCAAGGAGACGTGTTTTCATGACGGCGGGGAGTTATCACCAAACCGCTACCCGCGTCACTACAAATTCCGCGGCGGCTTACCGCTACCGGCCGAGTTGCTTCTTCAGCGCATCCGTGTCGAGTTGGCTGATGTATTCGGGGAGATTTTTCCACAGGCGGAGGAGGACGTCACGGTGACGTTCCACGATGGGCACCTCA
>OMJI01000030.1 GCA_900299315.1 Verrucomicrobiota bacterium
TCTTCTGGGTCATGGCTTCGGTTCTCCTTGGTTTAGTTGTTGAGGTCCCCAAGAGAACTACCATGACCCAACTTTTTGCAGAACTTCCCCGACACTATCGTCATCTGCTGCGCGGCCGTCGAGCTGCAACGCCGGTTCGCGATGGATGTGGCGATCATCCGCCGGTATTACCCGGAGCATCTGATCACCGAATTCGGCGGTGTCCAGGGGATCAGCTATTCCCTGCGCCAGATCGCCATGATCAAGAAACTGGCGGAGGCGATGCGCCGCCTCTGCCCGAATGCGTGGTTGCTCTCCTCGTCGAACCCGCTGCCGCGAGTCTGTCAGGCCGCCCACCAGATGGGCATCCACACCGCGGGATTCTGTTCCAACTCCATGGGCGGGCATCACCTGATCGGACGCGTGTTGCACGGCTGGGATGAGGACTATCCTTGGCCGCAGGCGGTCGCCCGTTACGAGGCGGTCATGGCCGGCATCAATCACTTCACCTTCACGCTCTCGCTGCGGGAGCGGGCCAGCGGCCGCGAGTTGTTGGCGGAGTTCATCGCGCGCGCCCGGCAGCAGAATGGCTTCGAGCCGCATACGGCAGAACTCGTCCAGCAGACCGATTGCTGGCCGGCCAATGGCGACGCCCACATGCAAGATTTTCTGCCGCCCAATGCCGCCAGCCACTCGCTGGAGCTGACCTCGCACGGGACCGCGGCGGAACGGGAAGCGCGCCTGGCCGAATTGCAGGCGGCGGCCGACGGCCGCGGCCCGTGGGAGCCGCTGGTGGCCCACCGCGCCTGGGAGAAACCGATCGACTTCGCCGTGGCGGTCAGCGGCGGGCGCGCGGCGACGTTCCATTCCCTGAACCTGATCAACGCCGGTCAGCTTCCCGACCTGCCGGCAGGCGTGTTCGTCGAAACGCCAACCGTGGTGGACTCCCAAGGCGCTCACCCGCGCCGGTTGCGTCTGCCGGAGCCGGTGGTACGCCTGAACCGGCCCCAAGCCGAGATCAACGACCTCATCGTGCAAGGGGCTCTCACCAGCCAAATGGCCCGGCTCGACGAGGCGTTGGAACTGGACCCCACGGTTCTCGACAAGGCGGCCGGGCAACAAGCATTGCGCGCCTGCATCGCGGCACACCCGGATGTCATGCCGGTCTTTCACGAGTCATTAACCTGAGGAGAAAATGAATTTTCAACAAGCGCGAGAAGACTATCTATTCGACCTGTACGGCTACAGGATCCTGCGCGGCGCGTTGACGCCGATCCCAGGTCCAAGCCATCAACGCGTGGGTGGACGCCCAACCGCCGGCCAAGCCGGGGGAATGGCTGGGACGGGTGCAGGCGCATGTGTATTCGTCCGGCGCGAACGACATCAACTACCAGAACATCATCGAAGGCGGGCCGGTCATCTGGGGGGAATTGGGTACCGGGTCGCGCCGTGTTCATGTCCGAGGACGCGCCCGACATGTGCGCTCCCGAGATCTACCGGGAATTCGGGAAGCCCTATACGGAGCAAGTGGCCGCGGCCGGCGGAGGCTGCTGGATTCACCATCACGCCAAAGGCTTCCATGTGCATGGGGACGTGGCTAAGGTCAAGGGACTCAAAATGGGGGAACTGAGCTGGGATCCGAACTGTCCCCGGCCGGTGGACCGGCTGGAGACGATCCTGGCGGAGAATGCCGGCGTGCCGCTGATGATCCGTTGCACCGCGCGGGACGTTTATGAGAAGATTGAGAGTATGAAGCGGGGACGCTTGGCGCTGATGCTGATGGCAGACTCCTTGCCGGAGGCCGAAGAGGCGCTGGCGTTTATCCGAAAACACACCCCGGCGTGGGAGGAATCGTGTCTATGATCATGAATAACGGACTGCGGATTAACTGGAATAGTCAGCATCTGGGGATCGACGTTGACGGCGAACCACGTCTGCGCGGCGGACTGCCGTCGCTAGCTTGGCGGTATGCTGGTGAAACGGTCTGGCGATGGGACAGAGCGACCACGCTGAATGCGGCCAACAAAGAGACTGGTCGCTTGGCCTTCACGTTGCGCCTGGGTCCCGTGTCGGCGACCATGGCGGCCGTTCAAGGCACGGATGGAAGCTGGACGCTTTCCGGCGAGCTCTGCAGCGAGGCGGAGCGGCCGATCGAGTTGGCGCGCTTCCACTATGTGCAGGGCCTCTGGGGTCAGGACGACAATCTGCTTGCGCTGACGGAGAACCGGCTCTTTCGCCGGGGTGAGCCGGTTGCCCCGCACCGGGAGCGCCTGGAGAAGACCTGGGCAGGTTTTCATGTTGCCTGGCCGCGGCTGGCCGACCCGATCCATGACGAACCCGATTGGGCGGTGGCAACCGATGTCGCCGTCTTGCTCGGCGCCTGGAATGCCCCCGGGCTGGTCGTTGGGTTCACCGGTCCCGGCACGGCCTTTGGCGAAATCGGGTTGCGCACCACCGGCGAACCGGCGTTCTACATCGGCGTCCGGCTGGACAACATCCTGGTCAACCCCGGTGAGCGTCGACGACTGGAGCACGCCCGTCTGAGTTGGGGTGACTGGCAGTCCGGCCTGCGCCAGTGGGCGGAACTATGCACCCGTGAACTCGGGGCAAGGCCGGTCCGGGCCCCCCTGGTCGGGTGGTGCTCCTGGTACCAGCACTATAGCGGCGTGGGGCCGGAGCACGTGCGGCAGGCCGTTCGGGAGTTCGCTGCCTGGCCGATTCCGGTCGGAGGTCGGTTGATCCAGATCGACGACGGTTTCCAGGTCATGCCGGGTGACTGGCGGCCCAACGAGCGGTTCCGCGACACGTGGGCGGCCCTGCCGAAGGAGATCGCTGCCAGCGGCTCGATCCCCGGCTTGTGGCTGGCGCCGACCACAATCTTCCACCGCCATCCGGTGGTGACGGAGCATCCGGAGTGGCTCCAACGCCTGCCTGATGGCCAGCCGGCGGTCTCGTTCAGCAATTGGGGCTGGTGCGATCACGAAGGCTACCGCTGGGGCGACACCCGTTCGCCAACATACTACCTGGATCCCGATCATCCTGGCGCACAGGCGTTCATGGTCGAGATCATCCGCGAAGCGGTGCGGGCGGGCTGGCGCTACCTGAAGCTCGATTTCACCTACGGCCTCAGCACCGCCAGGCAGGCGGCGAACCGCTCGCGGACAAGCATGGAGACGCTGCGGGCCATGTACCAACTCTTCCGCGAGGCTGCCGGGCCGGACACCATCCTCTGCGCCTGTATTGGCGAGATGGGCCGGTACGCCCTCGGCCATGCCGACACCGCGAGACTCGGTGGGGACATCGGCGGCGACTGGGCGACGCTCGGACGCAACCTGATGGAGTTTCTCCCGCGGTTGTGCACCAACGGCCTGTGGTGGAACGGCGATCCGGACGTCTTCTACATGCGGTCCACTAACTCCGGCTTATCGCCTGAAGAGAGCTGGGTGCTCACCGGTACGATCGGACTCATTGGCGGCGTGTTTCTCACCTCCGACTTTGCCAGCCAGTGGGAGGGGGAGGCTGCGCGCCGGGTTCGATATTTCTGGAACTCCGCCGGGCCCCATCGCCCGGCAGATCAGCAGGGGGTATACGCTGCCGGGGTGGTCGAAGCGTTGCGGGTGACTGACGCCGACGGGTCGCACCGAGTCGGCCTATACAACTGGGCTGACGAAGCGCGCACCGTCAGCGTCCCGCTTGCAGCGCTGAGGCTGCGCGGGCCAGTTCGCGTGCTGGGCTCCTTTCCCGAGACACCGCCCGTGCGAATCATCGACGGGACGTTCGTGTGCGAGAACCAGCCACCCCACAGCGTGCGCGTGGTCCAGTGCACGATTTGAGTTCGTACACTGAGGGAACGACCACGTAACGCTCACGAATAGGTAGACCTGGAAATGAAGGAGATCCACATGGGACATCGCACTGACTGGTTCCACCGCGCCCGCTGGGGCGCGGCGAGCCATTACCTGGCGGATTTCGCCAGCAACACAAGCGCCATCACCCTGTCGCCGGACGAGTGGAACCGACAGATTGACGCCTTTGACGTCGAGGGGCTGGCCGACCAGCTCGCCGCCGCAAGAGTCGGCTTCTACATGCTGACGCTCGGCCAGAACTCCGGCTTCTTCCTCTCGCCCAACGCCGCCTACGACCGCGTGGTCGGGCGCACCCCCAGCTGGTGCTCGCGCCGGGATGTGATGCTGGAGTTGGCCCTGGCCTTGGAGAAACGCGGCATCCCGCTCCTCGCGTACCTGCCCAGCGGCGCACCGGCGGCGGATCCTTTCGCCTGCGAGAAGCTGGGCTGGGAATGGGGGTACCAGGGCGGCTGGCCGAATGGCTGGCGCGACGAGTTGCGCACCGGCAAGCGGCTGGCCGAGTTCCAGCGGAACTGGGAGGCCGTGATCCGCGAGTGGTCGCTGCGCTGGGGGCGGCGGGTCAAGGGCTGGTGGTTTGACGGCTGCTACTTCGCCGACGAGATGTACCGGCACGCCGACGCGCCAAATTTCCACAGTTTCGCCGCCGCGGCTCGCGCGGGGAATCCGGACAGCATCGTGGCCTTCAACCCCGGCATTCTCCTGTCGCCGCATTCCGACGCCGAGGACTACACCGCCGGGGAGACCAACGAGCCGGAGAAGCTGGAGTGTACCGGTCGCTGGGTCACTGGCGCCGACGGTCATCGCGAGCAGTATCACGTCTGGAGTTACCTCGGCAAAACCTGGGGCGCCCTGCCGCTGCGATTCACCGACGAGGAGGCCGCGCGGCTGACCCGGCGGATGGTGGACCCCGGCGGCGTGATGATGTGGGACGTGCCGATCGAGAAGAGCGGCCGATTCCCCGCCGTGGCCGCTGCGCAACTGGCCCGCCTGGGCAAGGCACTGGGCGAGGCGGACCAAAAGCAGCAGCTCCGGCCCCATGCGGAACGTTTCGTCTTCACGCAGACCCGGCCGGCTGTGCGTCGGGAGGATGGCACGGTGACCCCGGCGGTCGTGGAGGTCAGGCTGGAGAACGTCGCCGCCCGGACCGAGCTGCTGCTGACCCACGCGGCGGATGCGGGCGTGGGCGGGCAGTTCGCCGTGGATCTGGTCACGGAATGGACGCTGCCGCGTTTGGCGGCGGCACCGGCGTTGACGGACATGGAAGCGGCGCTGGCCGGCGTGCCGCCTCGGCGCGTCGCCGGAGCAGAACTGCGCTTTGCCGCGGCCGGGGAAAACCTGCTGCTCTTCGCTCGTGTCGCCGACCACGCCGTGCGGGTTGATCCCGCCCAGCCGTGGACCGGCTCGGTCGTGGAGCTTTTCGGTTCCGGCGCGGCGTTGGAAAGCGCGGTTGAAGCCGGGCCTGCCGGCGCGAGCCAGTTCTTCCTGGTGCCGGCTGCGGGGAACCAACCCGCAAAAGTTCTCTCGTCGGGGACGCCCAAACCGGTGCCGGATGCGGAAATTGCCGGTGTCGCGGTGCCGGGCGGTTATACCCTGGCGTTGCGCCTGCCGTTCCGTCTCTTCCCGGGGTGGCGCGCCGACGCGGGCCAGTGCCGGCTGGAAGTGGTGGTGACCGGGACGCCGGAGCAGGCCGGGGCCGTGCAGCGCCGGGCGCTGTTCAACTGCCCGAGCCCCTGGAGCCATGCCGCCGGCCTGAGCGTTGGCAAGTTCATTGGGTAACGGAATCGGCAAAGAAACTGGCTGAACTGCGTCGCCGCCTGGTCGGCTCGGGCATCAACCGGAAATCGCCGGAGATCAAGAACCGGCCGACATGCGCCTCGTGTGATTGTGGGAGCACCCTTGGCGCGTAAAGGAACGGCCAGCGTGGTAATTCATGGTATTGGCGGTTTCAGCCGATGCCCTGCGTCTTTGCGCCTTTGCGCGAGAATCGTGTAGAGTAGCTGAGGATGAAACCGGTCATCTTCGGCCAACACGATGAGGCCACGGTGCGGCAGATTGAGACTTGTCTGCGGGCCGGGGGGGAGCAGGCGGTGTTGTGCGCGGATGGGCACAAGGGGTACGCGCAGCCGATTGGCGGCGTCGTGGCTTACAAGGACAAGGTGTCCATCTCGGGTGTCGGGTTCGACATCGCTTGTGGCAATCTCGCGATTCGCACGGACGCCACGGAGGCGGAGATCAAGCCACGCATTGATGTCATCATGGACGACATCGTGCAGAACATCTCGTTCGGCATCGGGCAGACGAACCGCCACCCGGTCGAGCATGAGTTGTTCGATGATCCGACGTGGGGCATCCGCGCGGTCGGTCATCTGAAGTCGATGGCACGCGATCAACTCGGCACCGTCGGGTCCGGCAATCATTACGTCGATGTGTTCGCCGACGAGAACGGCGTCGTCTGGGTCGGCGTGCATTTCGGGTCGCGCGGGTTGGGGTTCAAGTCGGCCACGCATTTCCTCGAACTGGCCGGTGGTAAGGAAGGCATGGACGTGCCGCCGACGGTTGTCCCCCTCGCCTCCTCCATCGGCGAGGATTATCTCGCGGCGATGAAGCTCGCCGGCCGGTACGCTTACGCGGGACGCGAGTACGTCGCGCGGTTTGTGGTCCGCGAAATCCTCGGTGCCAACATCCGCGAAGAAGTCCACAACCACCACAACTTCGCCTGGCTCGAAGAACACAACGGCCAGCCATACTGGGTCGTCCGCAAGGGCGCTACGCCGGCATTCCCGGGCCAGAAAGGGTTCGTCGGCGGCAGCATGGGCGATGACGCGGTGATCATCGAGGGAGTGGACTCACCGGCGTCGCGCGCGGCGCTATTCTCCACGATCCACGGCGCCGGGCGGGTCATGTCGCGCACGGCGGCGAAAGGAAAACACGGCAAGCCCGGGCTGGTGCGCCGCGAGGAGATGATGCAGTGGCTGCGGCGGAAAGGTGTCGTGTTGCGCGGCGGCGATCTCGATGAAGCGCCGCAGGCCTACCGGCGGTTGACGGATGTGCTGGCGGCGCATGCCGGCACGATGCGGATCCTCCACACGTTGCGACCGCTCGGCGTCGCGATGGCCGGGCGCGATATTTTCGATCCGTACAAGGATTGAAAAAAGTGGATGAAACCCGGGAGGTCGCGTGCTATGCAGTGCCGCGATGAAACTGACAGAATTCTCGGGTGAGCGGGGCGGCGGCGAGTCGCGACGGCGGTTGTTGATCAATCTCAAGCTGGCAATGCTCGGGTTGCCGACGGCGTTGAAGGCGACGGACGAGGAATTTCATGACCTGACGGCGTCGCTGCTGCCGCACCAGCTCGAAACGGAGCGGTTGCTCGCCCGGTATCTCAACCCGGCCGACCAGCGGATTCAGGATTTCCTCGATGACTATCTGCGGGGCACCGGGCCCGTCGCGCGCCTGCCCCACCCCACCCTCGTGCTCGACCGGGCGGGCTTGGCGCGGACGATGTCGTTGCCGGTGGACAAGGATGAGTTTGTCTCCGCCTACTCGCGCTCCTACCGGGTCCGCAACGGCGTTCTTCACAACCCGAAAGCCGACCGGCGCACGACAGCCGGCATCTTCCACGTCGCCGAGGGCGGTCTGCCGATTCCCGATGACAAGCTCGCGGTGCCAGTGGCGACGTTCACGCAGATCCTGGCGCGGGCGTTGACGCCGCCGTGCGACCTGCTGCGGTTGCCGTTCACGAGCACGCAGTCGAAGCCGGCGGAGTGTTTCGTCTCGCTGCTGCTGCGGCCGGTGGTCTGTCCGGCCGTGCCGGGGTTCACGGCGGAACGGACGATGGAAGTCCGGTTCTTCGCGCCCGGCAATCTCGTGAGCAATCTCGATTTCGTGGAGAGCATTTTCGGCAACGCCGGCGATCCGTTCCTGCCGGAGAACGATGCGGGGCTGGACGTGGAACATTGGACGGGCCACACCGGCTGCGTCATCCTCGCGCCGCATCTCACCCAAGTCACCAAGCAAGCCGTCGGCCTCCCGGCCTGGGACGCGGCGACGGAGCGCCAGCGGCGCGACGGGATGTGTTGGCGCAAGCCGGACGAACTCTACAACGACGGCCGGGCGTTCAAGCTGACCGCCCGCGACGCGCGGGGCGTGATCGTGACGATCATCGCCGACAACTATTTCGGTTACTGCAAGAAAGAGGTCAAAACCCAGATCAGTTTCGCGGCGAACTTGCTCGGCTTGTGCGAGGAGGAACACGCCGGGGGCGCGCTCGTCGCGCCGAGCTACGATCTCGGCGAGGAGTTCAGCGGCGACCTGCACGTGCCGAAGCTGGAGCACACGTTCGGGCGCATGGTCGAGATGTTCGGTGAGGTGATGGAGCTGCGGCCGGAAGGTTACGCGGTGGACAAGCGCTTCCCGGATGTGCTCTACGTGCCCGAGAACGCGCGCTTCGACCTGCTCCGCCAGACGGTGAGTTGGCCGCAAGCCGGCACGACGCGCCAGATCAAGTTGTTGCCCACGCAAATCTACGTCCGCCCATCGGGGTACCGGGTGCGGATGGAGAAACCGCCCGGCGGCCGGTCATGGCGGTTGATCGGCACGCTCGCGGAACCGACTCTCTGCCACAAGCCCTGCACGGTGTCCGGCGGAGGCAAGTCGGAGATTTCCAAACCGATCAGCGACGCGATCATCCAAGGGCCGGTGTTCGTGGCGGATTTCAAACGCGAGTTCGACCTCGTCTCCAAGATCATCCACCGCGATTACTCCGACCGGTTCCGCGACCCCGCACTGCGCAAGCGCGACAGCCGCCCGATCTTGAGCAGCGAGCGTAGCATCGGCTCCGTCATCAAACTGCTCACGCCGGCCGATGAATTCACCGACGAGTACAACGCGTGGCTCAACTCCATCCCGCAGTACATCAAGGAACTCGTCTTCGTCGTTAAACGCTACTACAAGCCGGCCATGGGCGACGCGTGGCGCGAGCATTTCAGCGTCGACGTCATCAACGGCACGCCCGGCAACGAATTGAAATTTCAGAACCGCCGGCTCGTCACCAATTACCTCCGCGTCGGCTACGACCACGACGGCTCGTGGCGGACGTTCGGGCTGCGGAAAGATTTCCACCCGGCCATCAAGTTGCAGGCCGAGGACGACATCACCGCCTCCGTCATCGTCCCCACCGACCGGCTCGCGAGCCTGAATCCCGATTACCCGCAACCCGCGGTCAAGTTCGTCCGCAACTGCGAGTACCGGCTCTTCCAGCGGCCCGACGACGCGATCCATCGCGGCTACGACAAGCTGACCGAGGCTGAGTTCGCGCGCGGCGGCAACTTCTTCTCGAACTACGAACCGCTCACCCGCGCCGCCGTCCGCGAGATGCTCGACGACGCCATCGGCTTCGACAAATTCACGCCGCCGATGCAACAGGCGCTCCGCGAGTTCGTCGCTGCCGACGCGCCGGAGTATTTCGTCTGCACCGCCAATCCCCGGCTTGTGGACGGCAAACCGTCGAAGAACCCGCGTTACCTCCAGCCGCGCCCCGACCTGCTCGACGAACGCGGCCGGTACCTCGCGGAGATGGCGGCGCGGTTGTGGCGCCAAGTCCCGCCCGGCAAGCCGCTCCACCTGCCCGTCAACGCCGTCCTGCCCGGCCGCCGTAACAACCCGCCCGAGGGCGCGATCCGGTCGCTCGCGGTGTTCAACCCGATCCATTACCTGGAACTGCCGGAGCTGTTCATGGAATTCATCTGCAGCATGACCGGCAAGTCGCCCTCGACCACCGGCGCCGGCTCCGAGGGCGCGTTGACGAAGGGGCCGTTCAACGCCCTGCCGCCGATTTACGACCTGAACAACGCGCTCGTCGCCTACCTGCTCACCGAGACGCCGGTGTTCATCACCGCCGCCGGTTACGTCGGCCCGCAGGTGCGCGTGGATCACGACATCAGCCTGCTCGTGCCGGAAATCTGGAGCCGGATGAGCGTCGCCGAGCGCGACCCGAAATTCCTCATCGCCGGTGGCTTCCTTGAACCCTGCCGGGATTTCAAACATGACGACCGGCTCGTGCTCGCCAGCCGGCTGGGCTACCGGATTACCGCCCGGTTCGTCGTCCGCTTCTTCGGCCGCATCTTCAACCACCCGCACGTCGTGTTCACCGACAAGATGCTGCGTCCCGAGTTGCAAGACCGCGACATCTTCGCCGACGGCATGGACAACATCGTCACCACCCACCAACGGGTCGCCCAGGCGTACTTCGCGGATGGCAGCGTGAACGACGCCGTGCCGCCGTTGCGCGCGCTGCTGCACATCATGGCGGACGGCCAGTTCGAAGGCAAAGGCCTCCACGATCCCGGCCTGCGCCAGATGTTCACGCGCGACCACCTGCTCGCCAGCGACTGGTACAACGCCCGGCTCGCCGCCAAGCAAGCCGTCGATGCCCGGCTGCTCGAACGCCACGTCGGCTACCTCCAGCATTTTCTGAATCGCCCCGGCTACGCCCAGGAAGCCGACCGGCTCCAGATCGCAGAGCGACTCCAGACCACGCGCCAACGGCTGGCGCAGGCGCAAGCGCCTGAGTACCGGGAACGTCTCCGCGGCACGCTCGGCGCATGACGACCGCCCAAAGGTTTTGGGGCGGAGTCGCGGTCATCGTGCTTGTCACGCTCTTCGTTTACGCTCCCGCGTTTCACGCGGGGTTCATCTGGGACGATGACACGCTGCTCACCCGCAATCCGCTCATCCAGTCACCGGATGGCTGGTGGCGGATTTGGGTCACGACGGATTCCAAGTTCTACTTTCCGGTGACGTGGCTGTCA
>OMJI01000031.1 GCA_900299315.1 Verrucomicrobiota bacterium
GGTCCCCAAGAGAACTACCATGACCCAACTTTTTGCAGAACTTCCCCGACACTATCTCGAGCAGACACTGCTTTTGATCTGCATAATCCGACCAGCAAGGTCACCGCCTATCCGGGCAGTACGACCTTTTACAAAGAATACAATTACTCCGCTGGCAGCCTGATGCTGAACATCACCGGTTGGTCATACGATGGCACCGGCAAGATCATTCAGGACTGAGTCGGCTTGTGGGACGGACTCGGTGACGAGTACGCCAGTGCGCCTAACCACGCCATCGACAATGAAAGTGGCGACTACGACATGTTGCTGTTGCAGTTCAGCGCGCCGGTCTCGCTCAAGTCACTGAGCATCGGTTGGGTGCAAAACGATAGCGATGTCTCGCTGCTCGCGTTGCCGAGCGGCACCCCGGCAGACCCCACCGGCAAGGTCTGGCAGACTCTGCTCACCGAAGGTTGGGTCTCCGCCGGCAACTACTACGACGTGAAGCAGAATCCGAACGTCAATCCGGGCGACATCGTCTCCAAGTACTGGCTCGTGGGCGCCTACAATTCCAACCTTGGCGGCTCCTTCCTCGGCGGCAACCAAAACATCACCACGGGCACGGACTACTTCAAACTGGCCGGGGTGAACGCCTGCGTCATTCCGGAGCCGACCTCCTTCGTGATGGCCGCGCTCGGAATCGCCAGTTCGGCGATGCTGTTGCGCCGTCGTCGCTAAACGACTGTCTGGGTCTCCTGCAACGCGCCCGGCCTTGCGGCCGGGCGCGTTTCTTTTGCGGCTCGAACCACCCACACCGCACGCTTGCTTTCCTCACCTGTCGGCGCATACTCTTCTCGGCATGTTGACGGACAAAATCGCCGCGGATCTCAAACAATCCATGCTCACCAAGGACGTGGTGCGGCTGGGCACGTTGCGCATGCTCAAGTCGGCCATCGAGTATCACAAGATCGAGAAGAAACAGGAAAGCCTCACCGACGCTGACGTCACCGCCGTCATCAAGAAGCAGATCAAACAGCGGCAGGATTCCATCGAAGGCTTTGAAAAGGGCGGCCGGCCCGAATTGGCTGACAAAGAGAAAGCCGAACTGGCGATCTTGAAGAGCTACCTGCCGGAGGAACTCACCCCGGCGCAGGTTGAGGAAATCGTCAAAGCCACCATTACCGAAGTCGGCGCCGCAACCAAAGCCGACATGGGCAAAGTTATGAAATCCGTCCAAGCCAAGCTGGCCGGCCGCGCCGACAACAAACTCGTCAGCCAAATCGTTTCCGCCAATCTTGCCTGATCCCGCCATTGCTCGTGGGAGCGGTTTTCAGCCGCGACCGGCCGCGGTTCTGACCCGCACCCCCGGCTTCTGGCTCGTCATCCTCGCCCTCGTGCTGCTCACCGGCGCGGCACACTTCCCCGGCTTGCGCAACGACTTCGTCCTCTGGGACGACGACACCCACATCACCCAAAACCCAGTCATCCGCTCCTTCACATGGGACAACATCACCACGATGTTCACCCGTCCCATCGCCAAGCTCTACTGCCCGGTCACTTGGCTTTCCTTCGCGGTGGATTTCCGGGTCTGGGGCCGGGACCCCTTCGGCTATCACCTCACCAATCTCCTACTCCACGTCGCCAGCACCCTCCTCGTCTTCTTCCTTGTAGGCCGACTCTGCGAGTCGGCGCCCCCGGCCGCCGCTTCACAGACGCTTACCCCCTTCCTTACCGCCCTCCTCTTTGGCGTCCATCCCCTCCGGGTCGAATCCGTCGCCTGGGCCACCGAACGCAAAGACGTCCTCTTCGTCTTCTTCTACCTCATCGCGCTGTTGGTCTATCTGAGACGCGACAAACTCTGGCTTTGTTTTCTGCTCTTCCTCGCCGCCGCGCTCGCCAAGTCCGCCGCAGTCACCTTCCCGGTAGTCGCGCTGCTACTCGACAAGTTTACCGGCCGACCCTGCCGGCTGAAGCCATTACTCTCCTTCTTTGCCGGCAGCCTTCTGATCGCAGCCATCACCATCTGGGCGCAAGCACAGGGTACCGGGGAAACCGTAGCCGGCCCGGCAACGATTCCGCTCGCCACACGCCCGGCCTTGGTTGGGTACTGCGCGTTGTTCTACGTCGGGAAATTCCTCTGGCCGTTCCAGCTCTCGGCGATCTACCCGACCTTTGACGAACTACGCTGGAATCCTGCGCTGGCCCTCACCGGTTTCATCACTGTGTGCGCGGGCACTTGGTTGCTACGCCGGCGGCTACCGGCCATCTGGGCGGGCTGGGTCTTCTATCTCGTCGCACTCGCACCGACGATCGGCTTGGCGCCGGTCGGCATCCACGTCGTGGCGGACCGGTATTGCTACCTGCCGCTCCTGGGACTCTGCTTCATCGTGGGCCACTTCGCCGCACAACACCGGGTCGCAACAGTCGTGCTCGCCGTCATTGTCGGGGCGCTGATCTACCTGACTGCGCTCCGCACGAGAGTCTGGGCCAACACCGAGACGCTGTTCACGAGTGTGCTGGCCGAGAATCCGCGCAGCCTGCCGGCGTTGATCAACCTCACCAAGTGGCATACCGACCTCGGCGAGTACGACCGGGCGATTGAGTATGGCCGGCGCGCCGTGGCGGTCGCGCCCGAGGGAACTCCCGGCCGCCGCAATCTCGCGGCTGCGTTGAAACGCGCCGGTCGGCTGGACGAAGCGGTCAAGGTTTGGCCGCAAATTGCAGCTCAACCGTAACCGCGCGATTGCCGGGCAGCTTCACGTCCTCCGCCAACACGCCCAGTGTTTCGTGCCAGACGCAGAGCCGGTAGTGCCCCGCCGGCAACGTCCCGAGCGTGAATCGCCCGTCCGCCCCGGTCACCATCGCCCACGGGTGCGGCACGACGGCGACGTAGGCTACCTGACGCTCCTCGCCATTCTCGCCCGCCACCCGCAACAACTGCGGCGCCTGGCAATCCGGCAGCGTCAGCCGCTTCTCAAACCCGGCATACGGCATCGCCACGCGCGCCAAGGTCGTCGCGCCATTCGTGCGGCTCAGAGAATCGACCCGCACGATGTGCAGGAGCGGGTCGGCGTTCTGGAGGATGAGTTCGCCGCCGCAAAACGCCACCGCCGCGCGCGGTTGGAGCCGGCGACTTTGAAATTCGAGGACGGCCGGGGTCGCCGCCCGCGGCAACTTGGTCACCACCGCGTCGAGATAGACAATCGCGTCGCGGACCGGCTGCCCGGCGTGTTGCACCACACCGCCGAGTTCACCGGCTTGCGCCAACACCGGCAGCAAGAACAATAAGCTAAGCCGGCGCATACCAGTGATAGAGCATGAAGTAGATGACGACACCGGTCACCGACACGTACAACCAAATCGGCAGCGTCCAGCGCGCGATTGCCTTGTGCCGGTCAAACCGCCGTCGAAACGTCCGCCACAACGTCACCGGCACCAGCCACAGCGCCACCACCATCGCCAGCACCGTGTGCGTCAGGAGAATCGTCAGGTACACGTAACGCACCGGGCCGGGATGCGTGAACCGCGTCGTGCCGGCATGCGCGTGGTAGTAGAGATACGAGCAGAGAAACACCAATGAGACGAACACCGCCGCCGCCATGCAGATGCCGTGCGCCACCCGGCGTTCCTGCCGGATCATTCCGTAACCGAGCAGCAACAGCAACGCGCACGTGGCGTTCAGCGAGGCGTTCAGGGCCGGGAGGTCGCGCAACTCGATCATGACCGTTCCGCCAAAACCGCGCGCAAATCCTTCACCAACTGCCGCACTTCACCTTCGTCCGTCGAGTCGTAGTACCCCCGGATCGTCCCGCGTCGATCCACCAAAACCAGTTTCGTGCTGTGGAGGATCGGCATTTCCTTGGCCGGGTCGGCGTCCATCGTGCTCAGGCGAAATCCTTCGAGCGCGAGCCGGTAAATCTCCTCCTTCTTCCCAGTCACCAACCACCAACCCGCCCGGTTCACGCCGAACGTGGCCGCGTACTCGCGCAACACCGCCGGCGTGTCGTGTTCGGGATCGACGGAGAACGTCACCAGCTTCACATCGTCGCGCACCGGCAGCTCGCGTTGCAGCTTCACTTCTGTCCGCATCATCGCCGGGCAGACCTCCGCGCAACGCGTGAAAATGAAACTCGCCACCCACACCTTCTCGCGCAAGTCCGACCGGGCCAGAGCCTGACCGCTCGCCTCGACGAGCGTGAACTCCGGCACGCTGCCGAGTTCCGGTAATGACTTGGGCCGGCTGGCCGCTGCGCCCCGCACGCCGATCAGCGTCACCGTCGCCACCACCACCGCGAAGATGGCGGTCACGCCGATATTGAGAATCGTCCGCGCCTTCATTGCAAATCACCGGAGGTAGTCCGTTGCGCCGCCCACAACGAGAGCACGAGCATCACCGCCGCGAACACCGCTGTGATGACGAGCGCCAGCGTGGCGTGCTCCACCGGCTGGTCCCAGTACAAGCCGTGCCGGATGGCCGTGACACCATAAGTCAGAGGATTGATTTTCATCAACCACGCCATCCACTTCTGCGCGCCCGAGGCCGGGAACAGCGAGCCAGACAGCAACCACATTGGAATCAGGAACAGATTCATGATCGCGTGGAAACCTTGCGATGAATTCAACTGCCACGCCAGCAAGAAACCGAGGCCGGTCAGCGCAAACGAAACCAGCGCCATCGCCACCAGCAACCACGGCAGTCCCGCCAGTTGCAGCGGCACGTGAACCCAGTGGGCAATGAAGAGGAACAAACATCCCTGCAACATCGCCAGCGACGCCCCGCCCAGCAGTTTGCCCAGCACAATCCCAAAACGTCCGACCGGCGCGACCAGCACGCCCTGCAAGAAACCCTCCCGCCGATCTTCAATCACCGAGATCGTCGAAAAAATCGCCGTGAACAGCAAAATCATCACCACGGTGCCGGTAAAGAAGTACTCCAAGTACCCATGCCCGTCCCCCGCTGTGAACGACCGGCCCAAGCCCGCGCCCAGCAGCAACCAAAACACCACCGGCGTCACTAATGCCCCCACCACCCGATCGCGTTGCCGAACGAACCGCACCATCTCGCGCCACCACAAAGTCAAAGCCGGCAGGAACATGGAATTGAGCGATGAAACCATGGGCGTATGATTACGAAATCAGGTCACCCGCGCAACAGGCAAATCACCGCGCGGGTTGTCGGTGACGGTGACCAAGAATTCCTCGCGGTAGTCCGGACCCAACACATTGTAGGCGCGAACTTTGATCTTCCAGAAAACGTCCGGCCCGGCCGGCTTCACGCCGGTGGTGGGGATGTCAAAGTCCGCCTGGGCCAGGATGAAGTCGAACGGCCGGTAGCTCTTGCCGTGACAGGTCAGGATCTTCTTCTCGAACAGGTTGTTGTACTTGGTTTCGTCACCCTTCTTGATTTTCTCCGTGCAGGCCAGGGTAATGCCCAATTCCTTGAGGCGGATCGTGGTGAGGGCGCGCTGTTCAAAAAACACCGACAATGCGAACCCCAGACGGCCCTGCGCCGGTCTGACTGTCACCACCGGGTCCGCCACACGACGTTCCAAGAACCAGTAGTACGGACAGAATGCCAAGCCGATCAGGCCCGGTAAAACGATGAACACGCCCAAGACCACGGCGGAGAGTCGCGGTGATTCCGTAACGCTCATCCAGTGGACGGCGAGCGGTAATCCGAAACCGAACCAGATGGCCACCATCACCAAGCACGACGGGGCGCGCATCTTGAGCGGATTTTCGACCTCCAAAAGTGCCTCCGCCGGCGCGACTGTCCGTGCTTGCGGGCCGGCGGAGCGCCGGACGCGAACCAAGGCACCGCTAATCAGTGTGATAATCAGCAGATGAATCCAGGCGAAAATATAGGGCGTCTCGGAGTAGTCCTTGATCAGGAAAGCGCGCCCTGGATCGCCCGGATGATGATAGGCGACCACTGTGGTGTTGGGGGGATACTGGCGGATGAAAGCCTCGGCATCGCTGCGGATGGAGATTGTTCCCGCAGTTGGCGCCATCAGCGACACGAGAAATCGCAATAAGCCGCTTCGCCACGAGGGACTGATCGCATAGACCGTCTCCGCCGTGTAGCGATTCTCGGCGACTGTATATTCAAACTCCACCACCGGCCGGTACCACGTGGAGTCGTCGTGCACAACTTCCTCCACCCGATTCGACAAAACCTTGGCCGGTACTGCCCGGGCGCCGGTGATTGTCAGGTACTGATCGATGACCGCCCAGAACGACAAGACGAAGCCCACCAGAAGAATCCCGCCGCCGCTGCAAAGAAGGGGTACGATGTAACCCCAGCGGTTGCCTTTGGCGGGTGCTGCGCGTTGCGGAAGCTCGGCGCTCATTAGGTCCTCCCCGGTTAGCTGACCATTACGGTTCTTCCTCGAACCGGTGGCCGGTCAGGTGGATGAACACGTCTTCCAGCGTCGGCTTGCCGACGCTCACGGATTCGATCTCGCCCGGGAAGGCTTCGACCAACTGTGGAATAAACTCATGACCCCGCAGGCGTTCGATGCGGACCCGGCCATCCACGACATGCGCCGCGACACCAAACTTCGCCGTCACTTGGGAACGGAGCGACTCCGGCACTTTGGCACTCACACTAATCACATCGCCGCCCACCGCGGCCTTCAGCGAGGCCGGCGAGTCCAACGCCACGAGCTTGCCTTGGTCGAGTATCGCGAGCCGGTGACAGCGTTCCGCTTCTTCCATGATGTGTGTCGTCAGCAGCACCGTGACACCATCCTTGGCGGTGAGTTCTTCCAGATACTCGCCGAGTTCTCGACGCGCCCGCGGATCGAGTCCGGTGCTTGGTTCATCCAATAAAAGCAGTGCCGGCTTGTGCAACAGGCCCTTGGCCAGCTCCACCCGGCGCCGCAGCCCACCGGAGAGTTTCTCCACCCGGTCGCCCGCCCGGTCCTCGAGCCGGAATCGTTCGAGCAACTCCGTGATCCGACCTACCAGCGCCGCCCCGCTCCAGCCATAGATGTGACCTTGGTGGACGAGGTTTTCGCGGACGGTGAGTTTCTTGTCGAGACTGGGCGACTGGAAGACCACGCCGATGAGATGCCGGTCGATCGGCTTACCGGCCAAGGTCACCGTGCCAGCATGAGGCTGCAGCAACGTGCACAGAATCCGAAACAGCGTCGTCTTGCCGCCGCCGTTCGGCCCCAGCAGGCCGAATAA
>OMJI01000032.1 GCA_900299315.1 Verrucomicrobiota bacterium
CCGGTCGAACCGTTCGCCAACAAATTCGGAAACGCCGCCGGCAACACCACCGGCTCATGTTCCTTCTCATCGAAGTTCGGCTGGAAATCGACCGTATCCTTGTCGAGGTCCTTGAGGAGTTCTTCCGCAATCTCCTCGAGCCGGCATTCCGTATACCGGTAAGCCGCCGCCGGGTCGCCGTCGATCGAACCGAAGTTGCCTTGGCCATCAATGAGCGGATACCGCATCGCGAAATCCTGCGCCATGCGCACCAGCGTGTCGTACACCGACGCGTCGCCGTGCGGGTGATATTTACCGAGCACTTCGCCGACGACCTTCGCGCATTTCGAGTAAGGACGGTTATGCAACAGCCCGATCTCGCGCATCGCGTAAAGCACACGCCGGTTGGACGGCTTCAACCCATCCCGCGCATCCGGCAACGCGCGTCCCACGATGACCGACATCGAATAATCGATGTAAGCCTGCTGCATCTGTTCGCTAATATTAACCGGCGAAACTTTTTCGTTTTGTGCGTACATGTTTCCTCTTCCTCCTTGCGATTACTGCTTCCCCAAAAATAGTTTAGTTGTCGTCACGAAACTCTCGGCGTCCGCCAACAACTCAGTCAGCCTGCCGGCATCCGGCGGCGTCTTTGACCCGAGGTCGGCGTCGTGGTGCAATTGCGTGGCGCGCTTGAATCTCACGCCGACTTCTTCCGGTACGAGGCCCGTCTTGACGAACTCGCGCTGAAACTTGCCGGCCACGTTGCCGTCGCGCGATGGGCCGAACTCCTTTGTCGCGAGCATCGCGCAGGCGCAATAGAACATCGTGAAATAGATGCGGTCCATCGCGCCGAGCCGCATGCCGCGTTCGACGAGCAAGCGCGCCTCGGTGAGGCTTTCGTCGGCCTGCGAAAGGCGGAGATTGATCAAGTCTTGGGCCTCCGGCGTCACGACTCGTTACACGTCGAGGTTGCGGACGTTCAGCGCGTTGTCCTCGATGAATTGCCGGCGCGGCTCGACTTCGTCGCCCATCAGGATCGTGAAGATCCGGTCGGCATCGGCGGCGTCCATCAATTCGACCTTGAGCATCTTGCGACGTTCTGGGTCCATCGTGGTTTCCCAGAGCTGCTCGGGGTTCATTTCGCCCAAACCTTTGTAACGCTGGATGAGCAGACCGCGTTTGCCGTTCTCTTTGATCTGTTCGAGGATGTCCGGGATGGAATGGATGGGGGAGCGCTTTTCCTCGGGCTTGGCCTTGGCTTTCTTGTCGGCCTTCGACTCGGCGGGCGCTTCGCCCTCACCGGCTTCGGCAGTCGTGCCG
Source organism: Verrucomicrobiota bacterium (assembly GCA_900299315.1). GTDB lineage: Bacteria > Verrucomicrobiota > Verrucomicrobiia > Palsa-1439 > Palsa-1439 > OMJI01. The sequence goes on from OMJI01000032.1 coordinate 1,303, forward strand.
ACGGCGAGTTCGAACAGCGGGTCTTCCTGGGCGGCGTAGTGTTCGATGTTGAAACCCTTCTTCTCCAATGTCTCGATCGCGGCTTGGATGCTGTTGGATTCGTTCAACTCGAAGGGTTTGACCTGCGGCCCTTTCGCGTCCTTGTCGCCGTTCTTGGCGTCGGGCGCGGCTTCTTCGTCGAGGTTGATGTCGTACTTGTCGCAGAGCTTCGACCATTCCTTGTCGTTGCAGGCAAACTCGAAGCGGGTGGCGCCGTTTTCCTTGATCCGCATCGCATTGGCCGGTAACTCACCCGCCTTGTTGCGCGCGGCGAGGTAATCCTCGAACTTGATGCCGCGGCGCTCGATGGTGTCCACGAGCTTCTCGAGCTCGCGGAGGGAGTCAAGGACGGAGATGAGTTGCGCGCCGGCAAACTCCTTCTTGTCCTTCATGCGGAACAGCCGGGCGTCCTCGGTGCCGAGTTCGATGAGGATTTTGTTCATCTGGTCATCGTTCTCGACGTATTCCTCGCGCTTCTTGCGTTTGACTTTGTAAAGCGGCGGCTGCGCGATGTAGATGTAGCCGTTCTTCACGAGTTCCGGCATCTTGCGGTAGAAAAACGTCAGCAACAGCGTCCGGATGTGCGAGCCGTCCACATCGGCGTCGGTCATGATGACGATCCGGTGGTACCGGAGTTTGTCGAGGTTGAAACCGCCTTCGTCCGCGCCGGTACCGAAGCCGGTACCGATGGCGGTGATCATCGTGCGGATTTCGTTGTTGTTGAGAATCTGGTCGAGCCGCGCCTTCTCGACATTGAGCAGCTTGCCGCGAATCGGCAGAACGGCTTGGAACTGCCGGTTGCGTCCCTGCTTGGCGGAACCACCGGCTGAATCACCTTCGACGATGTAGAGCTCGCACATCTCCGGGTTCTTCTCGGAACAATCTGCCAGCTTGCCGGGCAATCCGCCGCCGGTAAGCGCGCCTTTGCGGACGGCTTCCCGGGCTTTGCGCGCGGCCTCGCGGGCGCGGGCGGCGGTGAGCGACTTGTCCACGATGCGCTTGGCGACCGGCGGATTTTGTTCGAGGAACGCGGACAAGCCTTCGTAGACGATGGAATTGACGATGCCTTCGACCTCGCCGTTGCCGAGCTTGGTCTTGGTCTGGCCTTCGAACTGCGGGTTCGGCACCTTGACGCTGATGACGGCGGTGAGACCTTCCCGGAGATCATCGCCGGTCAGGTTCGGGTCTTTTTCCTTCAGGAGATTGTTAGCCTTGGAATATTGGTTGATCGCCTTGGTGAGGGCCGACCGGAAACCGCTGAGATGCGTGCCGCCTTCGATGGTGTTGATGTTGTTGGCGTACGTGTAGAGGCTTTCGTTGTAGCCTTCGTTGTACTGGAGCGCGACCTCGGCGACGATGCCGTCCTTCTCCTTCTGGACGTAGATGACCTTGGAATGGAGCGGCTCCTTGGCGCGGTTGATGTGCTTGATGAACTCCTCGATGCCGCCGTTGAACTTGAACAGCTCTTCCTTGTTGTTCCGTTCGTCCTTGAGCGTGATCTCGATGCCGCGATTCAGGAACGCCAACTCGCGGAGCCGGTTGGCCAAGATGTCGTATTTGTATTCGAGGACCGTGAAAATCTCGGAGTCCGGCTTGAACTTGATCTTCGTGCCGGTGCCGCGCGCCTTGCCGATGACCTCCAGCTTCGACGCGGTCTTGCCGCGTTTGAAACGCATGTGATGCACCTTGCCATCGCGTTTCACTTCGGCTTCGAGCCATTCGCTGAGCGCGTTGACGCACGTCACGCCGACGCCGTGGAGACCACCGGAAACCTTGTACGCGTTCTTGTCGAACTTGCCGCCCGCGTGAAGAATCGTCAGCACCACTTCGATGGCTGGCTTCTTCTCGGTCTTGTGCATGTCGACCGGGATGCCGCGGCCGTCGTCGATGACGGTGATCGAGTTGTCGACGTGAATTGCGACCTCAATGTGTTTGCAGAACCCGGCCAGCGCTTCGTCGATCGAGTTATCGACGACTTCGTAGACGAGGTGATGCAGCCCACGCTCGCCGGTATCGCCGATATACATCGCCGGGCGTTTGCGGACGGCCTCGACGCCCTCCAACTTCTGGATTTTATCAGCGGTGTAATCGGCCGCATCGGCGGCGGTAGCGATAGTTTTCTTGATATCTTTTTCTGCGCTCATAGACACACTTGTGGCAGCCATCGTAGCTAAATTCTCCTCCTTGGAACGACTGCCGGGAGTATCGCAGAGAAGGCGATACAAGCAAGGTTTTATGCGGGTTTTATTTCATTAAAAGGCCCCTTGACGACGGGTAAATTTTTGCTAATCTCGTCTAAGTTTACTAATTTACTTAGGAATGAAAGCCAGCATCAAATCCGACTACGCCTGCCGGGCGGTGGAAGCCCTCGCTTTGCACCACCCGGACACGCGGCCGTTGCGCATCGAGGAGATTGCCTCGGAGAAGGCAATTCCGGCGAATTACCTCGTCCAGATACTCATCGAGTTGAAGAGCAAGGGGTTGATTCGTAGCCAGCGCGGCAAGGCTGGTGGTTATCTCTTGGCGAAGACGCCCGACTCTATTACGGTCGGCGACGTCTTGCGGGCGGTGCAGGGTGATGTGCTGGAATTTCCGTTCCTGCGCGAGCCGAAATGCCCGGAAGAAATCAAACGCGTCTGGCGTCGGATCCAGAGTGCCGCCGAGGAAGCAGCCGACGAGATCACGTTTGAACAGATTTGCGCCGAGGCCAACCGGCCCTCATCGATGTATTACATTTAACGAGGAGATTACCACCATGCCCATCAGTATCCGCATCCCGACCCCGCTGCGAAAGTTGACGCAGGAGAAGGACACCGTCCACGCCTCCGCGACGACGGTTCAGGGGGTGATCAATGATTTGAACCGCCAGTATCCCGGCTTGCAGGACCGGCTGTGCGACGAGAAGGGCGACTTGCGCAAGTTCGTGAACATCTACCTCAACGACGAGGATATCCGCTTCGCGCAAGGCAAGGACACGCCTGTGAAGGATGGGGACGAGATTTCGATCATTCCGGCTATCGCCGGTGGAGCGTTGTAGCCGCGCTTGCCAAGCGCGGCCACAGACACCCATGAAATTCACCCCGGACCAGATCAAGGAGTACGCCGCGGCGTATGAAGGGAAGACACCGCGCGAGATTTTGCAGTGGGCGGCGGACAACTTCGCGCCGCGCCTCGCGATCTCCACGGCGTTTGGGCCGGAAGGTCTGGTGATCATGGACATCGCGCTGCGCAAGGTCACGCCGCGCATCCCGGTGTTCACCATCGATACCGGCTTCCTGTTCAAGGAGACGCGGGAACTGATGGCGAAGATTGAGCAGGAATACGGCATCGCCATCGAGCGACTCCACCCGGAGATCACTCCGGAACAGCAAGCCGAGCAACACGGCCCGGAGTTGTTCCGCCGGGAACCCGACAAGTGCTGCCACATCCGCAAGGTTCTGCCATTGCAGAAGAAGTTGCCGGAGATCGACGCGATGATTACCGGCTTGCGCCGCACCCAAGGCGAGAGCCGCAGCGGTGCGAAGGTTTTCCAGTTGCAAGAAACCCCGACCGGCCACCGCTACTTGAAGGTCAACCCGCTCGTGGCGTGGACGAAGGAAGAAGTCTGGTGGTACATCGTCAGCCACCAACTTCCCTACAACCCGCTCCACGACCAAGGCTACCCGAGCATCGGCTGCACGCCGGATTGCTGCACGCGCCCGGTCAAGGATGGCGAAAACGAACGCGCCGGTCGCTGGGCCGGTACGCAAAAGAAAGAATGCGGCCTCCACACGTTCGCCGCGAACATCTGATTTATGGATCACCTAGACAAACTCGAACACCAAAGCATTTTCATCATCCGTGAGGCGTTCAACAAGATCGACCGGCTCGCGATGCTGTGGAGCGTGGGCAAGGATTCGCAGACCATCCTTTGGCTCGCGCGCAAGGCATTCTGCGGCCACGTCCCGTTCCCGTGCGTCTTCATGGAAACGAGCTTCGACATGCCGGAGCTCATCGAGCTGCGCGACAAGCTGACGAAGGAATGGAAACTAAACCTCGTCATCGCCCGCAACGACGAAGCGCTCGCGCAGGGCATGAACCACAAGCTCGGCCGAGTGACCTGCTGCTCGGCGTTGTTGAAGGAGAACCTCAAAAAGATCGTGGAGAAAGAGAAGTACGGCGGGCTGATCGTCGGCGTCCGGCGTGATGAGGATCCCACCCGGGCGAAGGAGCGGTATTTCTCGCCGCGCGACAAGCACATGGAATGGAACGTCGAGGACCAGCCACCCGAATTGTGGGACCAGTTTAACACCGACCTCGCCGGCGGCACGCACTTGCGCGTTCATCCGTTGCTCCACTGGACCGAGATGAACATCTGGGAATATGCCCAGCGCGAGAGCATCCCGAACGTGCAGTTGTATTTTGCGAAGGGCGGCAAGCGCTACCGGTCGCTTGGCTGCGTGCCCTGCACCTTCAGCATCGATTCGCACGCGGACACCTACGAAAAAATCCGCGAAGAACTCCGTACCACCACCAAGAGCGAACGCAGCGTCCGCGCCCAAGACCAGGAAAGCGAAGACGCTTTCGAGAAACTCCGCCGCGATGGCTACATGTGATTTTCATGCAATCTACCGAACAACTCAAAATCGTCATCGTCGGTCACGTTGACCACGGGAAATCCACGTTTGTCGGCCGGTTGTTTCACGACACGAAGTCACTGCCGGACGGCAAGGTCGAAAAAATCAAGGCGGCTTGCGAACGGCGCGGCGTGCCGTTCGAGTGGGCGTTCTTGATGGACGGCCTCCAGGCCGAGCGCGACCAGAACATCACGATCGAGACGGCGCAAATCTGGTTCCGCACGCCGAAGCGGCAGTACGTCATCATCGACGCGCCCGGGCACAAAGAGTTTCTGAAGAACATGATCACCGGCGCGGCGAATGCCGAGGCGGCGTTGCTGCTCATCGACGCGACGGAAGGCGTGCAGGAACAGTCGCGCCGGCACGGCTATCTGCTCCACCTGCTCGGCATCCGGCAGATCGCAGTGCTCGTGAACAAGATGGATTTGAAGGGCTATAGCGAAGAGGTCTTCCGCAACATTGAGAAGGAGTACCGGGCGTTTCTGAAGCAACTGGGCGTGGAACCGAAGCTGTTCATCCCGATCTCAGCCTATCACGGCGAGAACATCGCCACGCGGTCGAAGCAGATGCCGTGGTATACCGGCCCGGCGGTGTTGGAACAGTTGGATACTTTCGAGGTGGCCCAGCCCCAGCAAAACCTGCCGCTTCGGTTTCCCGTCCAGGATGTCTACCGGTTCGATGAACGCCGCATCCTCGCGGGGCGCATTGAATCCGGCACGCTCAAGGTGGGCGACAAACTTCTCTTCTCGCCGCGCAACAAAGTCAGCGTCGTCAAAAGCATCGAAACTTGGCCCACCGGCGGGCGCACCGAGGCCAAGGCCGGGGAGTCGGTCGGAGTCACGTTGACGGAACAGATTTACGTCGAGCGCGGTCAGGTTGCCTCGCACGAGACGGACGCGCCGATTGAGACGGATGTGTTCAACGCGAAGCTGTTCTGGCTCGGCCGGCAGAACCTCGAAGTGGGGCGCAAGGTGAAGCTCAAGCTCACGACCACCGAGATGGAATGCCAGATCCAGTCCATCCAGAAGCTCATCGACGCCTCGACGTTGCAGGAGATCGATCCCAAGACGCGTCCCTACATCGCCCGCAACGACGTCGCGGAGATCACAGTGCGCACGAAGAACCCGGTCGCGTTCGACAACTACGACCACATCGTGCCGACCGGGCGGTTTGTCATCGTGGACGGCCGGCAGGTCTGCGGCGGCGGCATCATCTCCAAGGGCGAGTATCCCGACCGCCGCGACGTGCTGTCCGGCATCAAGAGCACGAACATCTTCTGGACGAAGGGCGAAGTGACCCGCGACGCTCGCGAGCGCCGCAACAAGCACAAGGGCGGCGTGATCTGGCTGACCGGCTTAAGCGGGGCCGGTAAGTCCACCATCGCGACCGAACTCGAACGCGAGTTGTTCCAGATGGGTCTGCACACGTACGTCCTCGACGGCGACAACGTCCGGCACGGTCTCAGCGCCAATCTCGGTTTCGCACCCGAGGACCGCACGGAAAACATCCGCCGCGTCGCCGAGGTGGCGAAGTTGTTCGCGGATGCCGGGGTGCTGGTCATCACCGCGTTCATCAGCCCGTACCGGGATGACCGCCGGCTGGCGCGTTCGATCATGAAGGAAGGCGACTTCGTCGAGGTGTACGTCAACGCCCCGGTCGAGGTCTGCGAGCAACGCGACCCGAAGGGGCTCTACAAGAAAGCCCGCGCGGGTGAGATCAAGAACTTCACCGGCGTCAACGCGCCCTACGAGGCACCGGAGAAACCGGAGCTTGTCATCCACACCGACCGGCAGACGGTCAGCGAAAGCGCCGCCGGCATTATCGACTACCTGAAACTGCAACACATCGATCAGGACTTCGCGATCTAATGAATGCACTACTACTCGGAGGATTACTCATGGTGACCGGCTTGTACGACATTCCACTCAACGACATCGACGGCAAGGCGACCTCGCTCAAGGACTACCGGGGTCAGGTGCTGCTCATCGTCAACGTCGCGTCGCAATGCGGCCTGACGCCGCAGTACACGCAGCTCGAGGCGTTGCAGAAGAAGTATGCCGACCGGGGTTTCACGGTGCTCGGATTTCCCTGCAACGACTTTGGCTCGCAGGAGCCGGGCACGCCGGAGCAAATCAAGACGTTCTGCTCGACGAAATACAACGTGACCTTCCCGCTCTTCGCCAAGCTGCACGTCAAAGGCGCCGAACAGCACCCGCTCTACGCCGCGCTGACCGGCAAGGACGCCAAGTTTCCGGGCGATATCAAATGGAACTTCGGCAAATTCCTCATCGGCAAGAACGGCGAAGTCCTCCACCGTTTCGAGCCGCAAACGAAGCCGGACGATCCGGCCGTGATCCAAGCAATCGAGTCCGCGCTGGCGAAATAGCGTGTTGAGAATTCCGGCAATCTCGGTAGGCTGTCGCCGTGGATGAGGTGGTATGGCGATACAGATCCAGACCTTGATCATTGACGACAGTGAGGCCGACGTCGATTTTCTCCGCGCGTTACTGCGGAAGGCGGAGCAGGAACACGCGTTTCACGTCGCTTGGGAGTCGGACCAAGAGCGCGCCCTGCAACGTCTCGCCCGCGAAAAGTTCGATCTCGTCCTCTTGGATTACCAGATGCCGGTGGTGAGCGGCCTCGATCTTTTGCCCAAACTGCGCCGCGTCAATGCCCGCGTGCCGGTCATCATGCTTACCGGCCAAGGCAACGAGGCTGTCGCTGTCCAGGCGATCAAGCGCGGCGCCCACGATTACCTGCGCAAGGATGACCTGACCGCTCCGGCTTTGTTCTGCACCGTGATGGGCGCGCTCGAACGCAAACGTCTCGAGGACGAACTCGAACGCGAACGCACCGCCCACGAGCGCGATCTCCAGCTTGCCCGCGAATTGCAGCAGGCGTTCCTCCCGGACAGTCTGCCGCATTTCTCCCCGCAACAGCGACCGGACTCGATGGGCTTGCGGCTCTATCACCGCTACACGCCGACGCTCGCCGTGGGCGGCGATTTCTTCGACGTGGTGCCGGTCAATCAGCATGCGGCCGGGGTGTTCATCTCCGACGTGGCCGGGCATGGCCTGCAAGCGGCGCTTGTCACCGCGGTACTCCGCACGCTCATCGAGGAACTCAAGGAGACTGCTGGCGACCCTCAGGCGTTCCTCGAACAACTCAATGCCGGTTTGCAGCGCATCCTCCGGCAGACCACGGCGCCGGTATTCGCGTCGGCTTTCTATCTCAAGGTGGATCTCGACACCAAGCTCGCGAGTTTCTGCAATGCCGGTCATCCCCCGCAACTCCACTTGCGCCGCCATGCCGGTGAGGTCACGCTCCTTTTCGATCAGAGCCGGCAAGGTCCGTTGCTGGGTGTGAATGAAAACGCGCTCTTTCCCACCCGCACCATGCCGGTGGATGTCGAAGACATGTTTCTGCTGTTCACCGACGGCTTGGTGAACCTGCTCAACCCCGACGGCGAAGCGTTCGGGCTGGCCGGCGTCCAAGCCGCCGCGAAGGAAGCCCTGCACGCCTCCGAGTCCGAACTGGTGGACCACATTGTTGCCCGCGCCAGGGAACATGCCGGTGAGTCGTTGCTGCCCGAGGACCTTTGCCTCGTCGCCGTCGAAGCCGGCACGCTGGGTGGCGCGTGATGAAGTGGCTGAGAATCCTTGTCCTCGCGTCGCTAACTTTACCGGCTTGGGCAGATTCGGGTGACGAGTTTGCCACCGGTAAGGCTCTGCTCGCGCGAGTGATTGCCAACCGGCCCGCGCACGACTTGGTGTTGCAAGCCCGGCTGTTCGAATCGCGCGACCAGCCGGTGCCGTTGGAGGTTCGCATCAAGAATTTCCCCGCCGAGACACGCACCATCTACCGGCTTGCGCACACCGAGCTGCTGGTCATCCAGCCGCAAGCCGGTGCCCCGCGATTTTTCCTGCGCGGCACCGGTGAGTTGCACGGCGCGGCGCGGCTGGCGAATCTCGGCGAGTCACTGGTGGCGTATTACGACTTGGGTTTGGGTTACCTGCACTGGCCGGTGGTGTCGAAGGTCACGGAGCAACAGTACCGGGGACGCCGTTGCGATGTAGTGGAGACGGCGACCGACGGTGAGCCGTTCAAGCGCGCGCGAATCGTGATCGACAAGGAGTACGCGGCGTTGCTGCGCGCCGAGTTGGTGGACCAGAATGACAACGTGGCGCGGCGGCTGGCGGTGACGAGCTTCCGGAAGGTGGACACGGTCTGGATTCCGCGCGGGATCGAGGTGGCGTTCGTGCCCGGCGGCCAATCGTTACCGGCCCAGGAAAAGTCCCGGATCGAGATTTACGATGGCAACTTTTCCGCCCAGTTGCCGGCCGAGGAGTTCGACGAGACGAAGTTTTAGCCGTGTTTGCGGCCCCACTGCAGGCCGCGCCGTTCCCAGTTGCGAAGCTTGAACTCGATGTGGCTGACTTCCGGCATGGCGCGCAGTTGCTTCTCAATGTGCCAGAGGGACCGGGCGGTTTCGAGGTCGCGCTCGACTTGATCCTTCTTTTTGTAGCCGGGGTGATACTCGAAAATCTCAAGCTCGCCCTCCAGGTAGATGGTGGAGCCAATCACCTGCAGTTCGAGCTTCTGCGTGTTGACATAGTTGCGCACCAAGATGGCTTGCACCATCCGATGAACGCGTAGTTCGTCGAGTGTCATGACGTTCCTGTCGCTCGCGTCGAGGCGGGCGTCCGCTACTCCAGCAAACCCTGTGACTACTGCCCTGTTTATGCCGATGGACGGACGGGATCGCAGCGGGAGGGCTGCGGCGTCAACCCCAGCTCCGCGAACAAGGCGAGATCGGCCTCGTTCTGGGGGTTGGCGGCCGTTAACAACTTGTTACCGTAGAAAATGGAATTCGCCCCGGCAAAGAAGCACCACGCCTGGGCTTCGCGGCTGAGCCGAGTCCGCCCGGCCGAAATCCGCACCTTGGCCTTGGGAACGGCGATGCGCGTGGTGGCGATGAGGCGGATCAGTTCGAAGACATCCACCGGCGCCTGCTCAGCGAGCGGCGTGCCGTCGACCGGCATCAGGCAGTTGATCGGGACGCTCTCGGGCGGCGGATCGAAGTTGGCGATGATCTCCAGCATCCGCAGCCGGTCGTCTTCCGTCTCGCCCATGCCGATGATTCCACCGCAACAGACCGCCATGCCGGCGCGTTGGACGTACCGGATGGTGTTGAGGCGGTCTTGAAAACTGTGGGTGGTGACGATGTTGGGGTAAAACTCGGGGCTCGTGTCGAGGTTGTGATTGTAAGCGGTGACCCCGGCTGCCTTGAGTTCGAGCGCCGCGGTTTCCGTAAGTTGGCCGAGCGTGACACAGACTTCCATGCCCAACCGACTCACTTCCCGGCAGGTCTGCAAGACCGACTCGAATTGCGGTGTGCCTTCCCGGACTCCCCGCCAAGCCGTGCCCATGCAGAACCGCGTGGCGCCGTCCTGCTTGGCGCGATGCGCGATGGGAAGGATTTCTTCGGTGGTCATGAGCCGACCGGCGTCGATGCCGGTCTGGTACCGGGCGCTTTGGGAACAGTACGCACAGTCTTCACTGCAACCGCCGGTCTTGATGCTCAACAACTCGCAGAGCTGAACCTCATTATTCTGCCAGTTCTCGAGATAAACCCGCCGGGCCTGCTGCATGAGGTCGAAAAAAGGCTGCCGGTAGGTCTTTTCAAGGTAGGCGAAATCAACCCTAACCACCTGTCTGCCAGTGGTTTGAGATTCAACTACTGATGCGGCTTCTGGCCTCATTGAAAAAACTTGTAACAGAAATGGCTGTCTCGTTGCAAGCCAGATGCGATTCTGTTAGCCTCCCGCGCTCATGGACAAGTTCATCCGGCAAATCATGGGCATGCTCCAGAGCCCGGACGGAATGCGCCGGTGCGCGGCGGCGATGGTGTTCGCGGAGCTGAAACCCAAAGACCCCGCTGTGGTTCGCGCTCTGGGTGAGGCACTTAAAGACGCCAATCAATTGCTGACTCGGTACATCCTCGAGGCATTTGAGGCGATTGCCACCCGGGCTGTTGTCCCTTACGTCCTCCCGCTTCTCGAGGCACCCGATGTGGAGACCAAGCTCCGCGCCGCCGGCATCATCGCCCGCGCAGGCGGCGAGATGATTGGCGAATTGCGAAAGCAATTCCAAAACGCCAACCCGATGCAGAAGCGGGTGTTGGTGGATATCCTCGCCCGGATCCATACCAAGGAATCGCTCGCGCTGATTCTCGACACCTTGCTCGACCCCGACTTTGAACTCGTGAAGGAAGCCTGCCAGGCAGTCCGCCGTCACATCGGCGACGCCACGCCCGGCGACCGGGCGCAGATGCACAAGCAGGTCCTCAAGTTCATGAACGCATCACGCGTGAAGAAGGACGAGCGCGTGTTGACTTCCTGCCTGTTGTTGGTCGGTTCGATTGGCGCACCGGATGCCACGAAGGTGCTCCTCCAATACTCGCTGCCCCGTCACACCATCTACGTCCGGCGCCATGCTCTGTTGGGTTTGAAGAATCAGGAATTCACCGGTAAGTCACTCGGGCCGGTAGCCCAGCAGATGTTCAAGTTCCTCAGCGAACCGGACTACCTCAACATCGTCCAGAACGCCCTCGACATCATCGAGAAGATTTCGCAGGTCAAATCCTTCGACAAGCTCTGGCCCAAGTACCTCACGAGCAAACACCCGAGCGTCCGCACGTTTGCCGCGCGCAAGCTCGCCGCCAACGACAACGCCGCCACGAACAAGTTGCTCATGAAACTGCTGCGCGGCGACGATCCCCAGCTCAGCGAGATCGCCGCCGGGGCTTTGGCCCGGCACAAAGGTTCCACCAAGCTGCTGCTCGGCGCGTTGGCGTCGGAAAAACGCAGCGAACCCGCGTGGCGGCTCGCCAAGATCCTCAAGCCCCACAGCGAGAGCATCGACAAAAAGTCCCTGAAGAAATTCGCGGCACTGGCCGCCCGGGACTTGGCCGCCGAGAATCCCCGGCACGAAGCGCTCTTCTACTTCCTCCGCAACTCCGACGGCGTGCTTGCCGACGACGTCTTGCGCGATGTCGGCCTCAAGTTCAAGAAAGAGCGCAAATGGGGCAAGGCGGTTGGCTGTCTGAAACAACTCCAGCGCGCGGAAGGCTTCGACGACGCGTTGCGATTCGAACTCGCCGTCTGCGACCTCAAGACTTCACCAAAAGACCTCGCGCCGCATCTGCGGGCGGAGGACCACGCCTTGCGGGGCTTGCAACCGCTCATCGCGAACAAGAAGTTCAAGCTCCTCGACCGGCTCAAGCAGGAGAAGGTCGTCGACGCCGCCGACCTTTTCTTTCTCGGGTTCCACTTCGCCGAGGGCACCGGTGACGAACAGATTTTCGGTCGCGCCGCGCTCGAGCTTGTCGGCAAACGCTGGCCCCATTCCAAAGAAGGCAAAGCCGCCAAGAACAAGCTCAAGACCAGCGCCCAGCCGACCGCCCTCCCGGCGGCGTCCTAACCTCGTAGCCCGTTGGCTAGTTCGATCCACTCGTTCACGCTTAACTCCTCGGCTCGCTGGTGCGCGATGCGTTCCGGCACGGGGCCAAACGGACTGAGCAACTTGCCGAGCATCTTGCGACGGTGACCAAAACCCGCCCGGACAATCTCCCGAAACGGCGCGCCCGGGCGGAGCTTCACACGCGGATCACGCCGCAACAGCACGACGATCGCGCTTTCCACCTCCGGTGCCGGGTAAAAACATTTCGGCGACACCACATGCGCCACGTGTGAGTCGTACCGGACCTGCGTGAGTACCGTCAACGCGCCATACTCCTTCGACCGCGGCGCGGCGGTGAGCCGTTGCGCCACTTCACGCTGCAACATCACCACCATCGCCCGCGGCGGATGTGGGCCCTCCACCACTCGTTCCAGCAACGGCGTCGAGATGCTATACGGCAGATTTGCCACCAACTTGTCGAAGGCCGGCAAGTCCACCCGCGTTGCGTCACCCTCGATCAAGTCCAGCCCGGGAAACCGCTCCCGCAGATGCTCGCAAAGCCGGCGATCCTTCTCGATGGCCACCACCCGCCGCGCCCGGTCGAGGAGCAACTCCGTCAGCACGCCCAACCCCGGCCCGACTTCCAGCACCACTTCATCCGCCCGGATTTCCGCCTGTTCGATGACGATGCGCAGGATGTTGCCGTCGATGAGAAAATTCTGCCCGAGCGCCTTGCTCGGCCACAAATCGAGTTGATGCAACAGTTGCCGGACATCCGTCAGCGTCATGACCACATTGTAGCCGCGCCTGACGAGCGCGGCCATTGCTTTCAACGGCTGGCTAGTCGCGCCGCCATGTTGATGGCGGCAATCATGCCGTCGGGCCGGGCGATGCCTTTGCCGGCAATGTCCGGGGCCGTGCCGTGGTCAGGCGAGGTGCGAACAAACGGAAGACCAAGGGTGATATTCACCCCGTTGTCGAAAGCAAGCAGTTTGAACGGGGCGAGCCCTTGGTCGTGATACATTGCCACGACCGCATCGAACTCGCCGTGAATCGCCCGGTAGAAGACAGTGTCCGCCGAACATGGCCCGGTGGCGCGCGCTTGCTTCACGGCCGGGGCGATGATGCGAATCTCCTCGGTGCCGAGTAACCCGCCTTCACCGGCGTGGGGATTCAAGCCGGTCACGGCAATCCGTGGCCGACGGATGCCCAAGCGCCGGCAAAATGCCCGGGTCAACTCGACGACCGCAACAATCTTGCTCCGCGTGATCAGCCCGGGAACTTTCTTGATCGGCGCGTGCGTGGTGACGAGTGCCACCCGCAACTTGTCACTGGCGAGCAGCATGGCGAATTTCTTCGTCCGGCTCAGGTGGGCCAGGTACTCGGTCTGGCCGGGCCACGGGGCGACCATTTTCTTCGTAATGGGCCCGGTCACCAAGCCGGCAAGTTCGCCGGCCAAGCTGCGTCTCGCGCCGGTGGCCAAGTCGGGAACGATCTCGTAGTCGAACCGGCGGTCGAGCTTGCCGGACTTGAGCGCCTTGGCAACGACCTCGGGGCCGATACCGGCCGGGTCGCCGAGCGTGATTCCGATCCGCCGGCGCATGGCCTAGAACAACCGGATGTACGCCTTGGCGCGGAGGTCTTTCACCCACTCATCCTGCATCTTGGCGCGTTGTTGTTGGAGCAGGTTGCGCTCGATCTCCGTACGGACTTCCGCCAGCGTCTTGGTATGAGCGGGTTTGACCTCTTCGACAAAGAGTAGGTAGTAACCCTCGCTGGTCTCGATCACGTCACTGTGCTGACCAGCTTTTAAGCCGAACGCCACGGCGTCGAGTTGCTTGGACAGGATGTTGCGGCCGATCCAACCCCAACTCCCGCCTTCCTTGGCCTCCCGCCCAGCGGAGTAAACCTTGGCGAGGCTCTCGAAGTTGTCGCCCTCCTTCAACTTCGCCAGCAACTCCTCCGCGAGCTTGCGCTGCGGGTCCACCGGGGGCGTCACCACCGCAGGTGTAGCGGCCGCCGTCCCGGCGGCTGTTTCCGCTGCATTCGTCTCAACCGGCGGAGCCACCGGGACGGCAGCCTCCACACTCGCGGCTTTCTTGATGAAAATCATTCGCAGCTTGATCTGGTCGTCCACTTTGAATTCGTCGCCGTGTTCCTTGTAATACTTCTCGATCTTGTACGGGGAGACGACGACTTCCTGCTGCATCTTGCGGTTGCGCATCGCCTGCACAATGATGCGCTCGCGCATCCGGTCGCGGTACTGTGACATGGTGATGTTTTCCGCCTGAAGGGTCTTCACGAACGCAACCCGGTCGTTGTTGAAGTCGGTGGCGATCACCTCGTCGATCTGCGTGTCGACGATGTTGTCCGGCAGGCTGTAGCCCTTGGTGTTGTACTCGTCGATGATGAGCTGCCGGTCGATGAGGTTGTTAAGCGCGTCCAACTGGGCCGCCCGGACCTTCTCGCGCAATTCATCCCCGCTGAAGTCGCGGCTCAACTGGCCGAGCGCCGGCTGGATGTAATCGCGCACTTCGCTAAACGTGATGACCTTGCCATTCACAATGGCCGCCACGCCATCCAGCAACTCGGGTTGCGCGCGGAGTGAACCGGCCAGAAATACGGCCAGACCCGTCAGACAGATTTGCTTCAGCTTCAACATGCGGCGGAGAATACCGGACAGCCCACGCCCACGCAAGCCCGCCTAGACGCGCGGCCCGGCCGCGCGAATCTCGGCGCTTGCCCCAGCGTATTGCTCGAAGTTCTTCGCAAACTTACCGGCCAAGTCCTTCGCGCGTTGCTGGTAATCCGCCACGTCCTTGGCGCCGTACGGCGACCGCAAGAGTTCCGCCGGCACCCCCGGCAACGCCTTCGGCACCTCGAAGCCAAACACGGGATCCTTGGTGAATTCGGCTTTGTCGAGCGTGCCATCGAGGATCTGCGTGATGTTGTCGCGGTTGATCTTCAGCGGAATCCGTGGCCCCTGGCCGAAGGCGTTCCCCACCCAGCCGGAGTTGATGAGATAGCAGTGCGCTTTGTGCTCCCGCATCTTCTGCGCGAGCATCTCGGCGTAAACCTGCGGCGGCAACGGCAGAAACGGCGCGCCAAAACAGGTGGAAAATGTCGGCACCGGGTCGCGGCCGCTGTTCGCTTCCGTGCCGGCCAGCGACGCCGTGTAGCCCGCCATGAAATGATACATCTCTTGGGCCGGGCTAAGCCGCGCGACCGGCGGCAACACGCCAAACGCATCCGCCGCGAGGAAGACGACCGCCTTGGGATGACCGCACATGCCGCTGGGCACGGTGTTCGGGATGTATTCGAGCGGGTAGGCGCACCGGGTGTTCTCGGTCACGGAATCATCGAAGTAATTGGGGACGCGCGTGACCGGGTCCACGGTGACGTTCTCAATGACCGAGCCGAACTTCACGGCCGCCCAGATGAGCGGCTCGCGCTCGATGGTGAGCTTGATGCACTTCGCGTAGCAGCCGCCCTCGAAATTGAAAACGCCCTGGTCGCTCCAGCCATGCTCGTCGTCGCCAATCAATCCCCGGCTCGGATCCGCGGAGAGCGTCGTCTTGCCGGTACCACTCAACCCGAAGAACACCGCCGCGTCCCCGTCCTTGCCGACGTTCGCAGAGCAATGCATCGGCAACACGCCCTTGTGCGGCAGGACGTAGTTGAGGACGGAGAAGATGCTCTTCTTCATCTCGCCGGCGTACTCGGTGCCGCCAATCAACACGGTCTTGCGCTGGAAATCGACGACGATGAATGCCTCGCTGTTGAGTTTGTGCTTCTTGGGATCGGCGAGAAACTTGCAGGCGTTGATGACCGTCCACTCCGGCACGTGGACCGCCAGTTGTTCCGGGGTGGCCTTGCGGAAGAGTTGCTTCACGAACAGGCTGTGATACGCGAGTTCCGTCACGATCCGGATTGGCATCGTGTACCGGGGATCCGCGCCGGCAAAACCATCCATCACGAACAACTCCCGGCCTTGCAGATACGCCAACACTTCCTGACGCAGGCCGAGATAATCGCCCTCCGCGATCGGCGCGTTGACCTTGCCCCACCAAATCTTGTCCTTCGTCGACGATTCCTCGACGATAAATTTGTCACGCGGCGACCGCCCGGTGCGCTTGCCGGTCATGGCGTTCAACGCGCCGCTTTCCGTCAGGATGCCCTCGCCACGGCGGACCGCCTCCTCCACCAAGCGCGCCACCGGCAGATTCCAGTGCACGGTGCCCGGCCGTTGAATACCATGATGCTCCAAACCGTAGTGACTCATAAGGCTCCTCCCGCCAACTTCACTCGCTGAAGTTTCGCTCCGTTTACACAGAGTCGCCGGACGCCGCAACAGAAAACTCGGCCGGTCAGCCCCCGTAGAAACTTTCCGCCGGCACGCCCGCCTCGCGGCGCACTCGGCCGGCAATCGCGTCCACTTCCGCATCGCTGAGCGCGCTCACGAACTGCGCGGCCGGCATGCCGTCCACCACCGTCATGGCGGGGCGCGCGAGCGTGTAGACCTGCACGAGCCGGATATTGGCGATCTCCTTGAGCCGTTGGCAATAGGCGGTGATCTCATCGTGGCTGGGGCCGCGACCATGAATCTTCAGGAACAAACTCTGGATGATGACCGGCCGCTCCCGGGCTGTGGCTGCGAGATTCTTCAGGATGCGTGCAAACGGAATGGCGGTGCGGTTCACCTGCCGAAAATAATCTTCCGTACCGGCATCAAGCTTACCCCAAACCTCGCCGTCGTTGAGATCCATGATCCCTAGCCCCTTCTTCACATCGGCGCGGTCAAGCCCACCGGCATCCGTGATAAGCACAATCTTGCAGCCGGGCGGCTTCACGCGGGCAATCATCTCAATCGTCTTCGAAAATTCCGGTAACGTCGTCGGCTCGGCATCACCGCTAAGCGCGATATCATTTAGGCGCAGCTTGTCCTTCGGCACGGTATCAAACGGCGCGTGCTTCGAGAAATCCACCGTCAGAATGTTGCGCAACTCGCTTTCGGCGATGGCGAGATCAAACTTCGTGACCAGTGCTGGCACGGTCCGGTCGACTTGGCAGTAGATGCAATCGAAGTTGCAGGCTTTGTCCGGATTGACGTTCAGTCCAACGGAGATGCCATGACTCCGGCGCGAGAGCACCGGGTAAACATACCGGAAGTTTTCCCAGATTCGCGGGTGCGACTTGTGTGCTGGCAGTACGCTCACGACTCAACAACAAACGTCAGTCGTTCGCGCGGGTCAACTGCTTTCTGTTTGGCTTTACCGGGAATGTCCTTCGCGGAGATGTTGGCCAGCCGGTCATTCACAAAGATTTCGTAGCTCGTTCCCACCGGTTCACCAAGAAGCTTCGCCGCTTGGCGGGCGTGCTCGATGATCTCCGATAAAGTTGCCGGCTGCTTGCGGATGTAGACCAGACCGCGCCGGCCTTCGGCTTCGTCGATGCTGATGTTCGCCTCGTGCGATACGAGCAGTATACCGGGACCGTGGTGGACGTGACTGTAGTCATGCACGTCGAGCAGCATGTGACCGGGAAGCGCCTGTCGTTGAATCCAGCCGTGAAAAACCGGGATGAATTCCTTGAGCGACTTGGTCGAGTTTGCGAAGAACAGTTTGATGCCGAATTTGTGAGTGGTCGCCATGTCGTTTCCTGTAGCCGAGGCGTGAGCCTCGGCCGAAGCTTACGCTTCGGCTACAGTTTTCATTTCATTTCTTCAAAATCGCCGCGCGTTCGGCGGCTTTCTGCTGTTGAAGTTTGTCGCCGCAGGTGTGCGCGCCTTCGATGAACAGTTGCGCTTCCTCGATGACGCGGTGCGCGGTTTCCTTGGTCGTTGCCGGCGCACCTTCCGCGCGCTTGAAGAAGTACCCGGCCAACTGCGGTTGGAACACACCGGCAAAGCGCGTCCTGAATTCGCTCACGATTGTTGCCGGGTCGCGCGGGCAATCGAGCCATTGTTCGTGGATCAAACCATGCGCGGCTTGCAGCATCGAATCGTACGCCAGCCGGTCAGCTTCGGCGTATTTGCCGGCTTCGTGAGCAAGCTGGGCTTCGAAGTTCATGCGCTCCGCCGCGCCCAATTCAAACTGCAACGCCGAGATCACCTCACCGGCGCATTCACCCATGCCGATGTCACCCATGCTGAATTCGCGGGGGTCACCCCAATCGCTGTAAAAGCTCGGGTCTTTCTCGTAGGCCGGCACAACCATCAAATCCTCAATCATCTTTCGCGACTCAGCCTTGCCGATGCGCGTAATGAACGCCTGAAAGCTTTCATCGCCGGTGCGTTCGCGGACAAACCGCTCGGTGATGCGTTCGACGACCTTCGGCACGTTCTTGGCCGGCACACTGCCGATGGCGAGGCCGTATCTGCCGGCATTGTTTTCCCACTGACCACCGAACAAGACTTGGAAGTGCGGCACTTTGTGCTGTCCGATTGTCCGGCTGTTGCCATAGAACCCGATGTCTGCCAAATGATGTTGGCCGCAAGAATTGAAGCAGCCGCTCATCTTGATCTTCAGACCTTTGACCGACTCGTCCATCGTGAAGAACTTGCCGGCGAGTCGCGAGCGCAACTCGCGGGCGAGTCCGCGCGACGAGGCGATGCCGAGTTTGCAAGTGTCCGTGCCCGGGCACGCGGTCATGTCGAGAATTGTACCGGCGCCGTGCTCACCGAGGCCGATCTTTTTCAACTCCGTGTACAACGCCGGCAAATCCGCTTCGCTGACCCACCGGATGAGGATGTTTTGCTCGACGCTGGTGCGGACGTTGTCGCCGCTGAATTTGCGGACGAGGTCGGCGAGTTGCCGGGCTTGCGTCGAAGTAATGTCGCCAATCGGGCAGTAGACCGTGACCGTCGCGAAACCTTCCTGACGTTGCCGGTAGACATTCGTCTTGAGCCACGCGTCGAAACCTTCGGGCCGGTGACCATTGAGTGAGCTTGCCGGCTTGAGTGGTTTGTCTTCGACAGGCGGAAACTGCGTCCAGCGCGGATCAGCCGGCAGGATTTTGCGTTCTTCCGCGACGAGGCGCTTGAATTCTTCGATGCCGAGTTTGTCGACGAGGAATTTGATGCGGGCCCGGGCGCGATTTTGTTTTTCGCCAAGCCGGGCAAACACGCGCGAGATGGCTTGGGCGGTCGGGAGAAGTTCTTCGACCGGCAAGAAGTCCGCGAAAACTTTCGCCTGATACGGCACTGCGCCGAGACCACCGCCGACGAAGACTTTGAAGCCGCGCTGGCCGTTTTCGATTTTGGCGACCGCGCCGAAGTCGTGCATGTAGACGAGGCCGCACGCTTCGTCTTCGCAGCCGGAGAATGCCGGCTTGAATTTGCGACCGAAGTCCTGCGTATCCGGGTGGCCGAGCAGAAAGTACGTGAGCGCTTTCGCATACGGCGTGCAGTCGAACGCTTCGGTGCGGCAGATGCCGGAGAGCGGGCAGGCGGTGACGTTGCGCACCGAGTTGCCGCAGGCTTCCCGGGTCGTGATGCCGGCGGCGGCGAGCCGACGCATGATGTTCGGCGTGTCTTCGATGTGGACGAAATGGAGTTGGAAATCTTGCCGGGTGGTGACGTGGAGGATGCCGTCGGCGTATTCCTCGGCGACGTCTGCCAAAACTTCGAGTTGCCGGGGGTTGAGGCCGCCGAACGGGATCTTGATGCGCTGCATGCCGGGCGCGTCCCACGCGGTGTCCGGGCCTTTCGTCAGCGGCGCACTCGGATACTTCATCTGCTGCGATTTGAATCCATCCCAGCGCTGCGCGTTGTCGTAGCGTTGGCCGTAAGCACCGCGGCGCAAGCGCGTCTCGGCAAAAAGTTTCTCGTCGATCTTGCCGAGTTTGCGCAGTTCCATCTGCGTCTCGTAAATGTCGATTTCCTTCCCGAGTTCGGCCGGGATCTGCGAACCGAGTTGTTCCTTCCAAGTCATAAGCGCGGACACTTTGGCCGAAAATCCCACTGGCACAACAAGAAAATCACCGGCCAATCAGAAGAATGATTGGCCGGTGACTGCGGATTTCGTGCGGCTAGCGGCGCGGTGTGGCCGGCGGTTGCTCGAAGCGGAAGATCGTCTCGTTTTGCCGGGCGAGGGTGAGCTTGTCGCGGGCTGTACGCTCCACGAAGGCCGGGTCGGTACGGAGCGCGTCGATCTCCGTCTTCTGCTTTTGCTCGATGCTTTCCTGCCGGGAAATCTCCCGGTCGAGCCGCTGCGACTCGGCTTGCATCGAGCGGCGCTGAGCCAGCAGGGGGAGAAACAGCAGCACCACCCCGAGCGCGACGACGCCGGCGAACACCGCAAAGCCGAACGATTGCAGCCGCGCCCAGATGGTTTGCCAGTTCATGTGCTAGAGCTTGCCCCCATAGACGGCGTTCTTGCCGAGCAACTCCTCGATGCGGAGGAGCTGGTTGTATTTGCAGACCCGGTCCGTGCGGCAGAGCGAGCCGGTCTTGATCTGGCCGGCATTGGTCGCCACGGCGATGTCGGCGATGGTGTTGTCCTCGGTCTCACCGGAACGATGGCTGATGACCGCGGTGTAATCCGCTTCCTTCGCCATCTCGATCGCGTCGAGCGTCTCGGTCAACGAGCCGATCTGGTTCACCTTCACGAGAATCGAGTTTGCCGTGCCGGTATCAATGCCTTGCTTGAGGAACTTGGTGTTTGTCACGAAGAGGTCGTCGCCGACGAGCTGCGTCTTGTCGCCAATGGCGTCGGTGAGTTTCTTCCAGCCGGCCCAGTCGTTCTCGGCGCAGCCGTCCTCGATGCTGATGATCGGGTAGCGCTTCTGGAGATCTTTGTAGAACGCGACCATCTCATCGCTGGACCGCTTCGAGCCGTCGGACTTCTTGAACACGTACTTCTTCGATTCCTTGTCGAAGAACTCGCTGCTCGCCACATCGAGCGCGATGAAGACGTCTTTGCCGAGCTTGTACCCGGCATTCTTTACAGCGGCGGCGATGACTTCGAGCGCGTGCTCGTTGCTGGTGAGCTTCGGAGCGAAACCGCCTTCGTCGCCGACGGCGGTGGAAAGTTTGTTGGCCTTCAACACGGCCTTGAGCGCGTGAAAAATCTCCGTGCCCATGCGCAGGGCTTCCCGGAAACTGTCCGCACCCTTCGGCATGATCATGAATTCCTGGATGTCGATCGGCGCATCGGAGTGCGCGCCGCCGTTCATGATGTTCATCATCGGCACCGGCAGGACTTTCGCGTTGGGCCCGCCGAGATACTTGAACAGGGGCTGGCCGACCGCATCCGCCGCCGCGTGCGCGTTGGCCAGCGAGACGCCGAGGATGGCGTTCGCGCCGAGCTTGCCCTTGGTCGGCGTGCCGTCGAGATCGATCATCGTCTTGTCGAGACCGACTTGGTCGAGCGCGTCGTGGCCGATGAGCGCCTTGGCGATCTTGGTGTTCACGTTGGCGACGGCTTTCTGGACGCCTTTGCCGAGGTACCGGCCCTTGTCGCCGTCGCGCAACTCCCACGCTTCATGTTCGCCGGTGCTCGCGCCGCTGGGCACAGCCGCCCGGCCGATGGCGCCACAAGCGAGTTCCACATCCACTTCGACGGTAGGATTCCCGCGCGAATCGAGGATCTCGCGGGCTTGAATTCGAGTAATCGTAGTCACGAAATTAACACTGCCTCCTTGGCGCGGCATACTATGGATGCCGTGCGGCAACGTCAATCATTTCAAGCGCGCACATGTTGCCACGCGAATCAGTCTCCGCGTCGAGGCCGGGCGGGAACTGCGGGGCGCGATTCTGGCGGATGCAATCGCTCAGGTGATCGATCTCGGCGGCGAAGGGCGTGAGCCATTCGGGCGTGGTGACCGGGATGGACTCAGACTTGCCGGCTCGCGTCACGATGAGTTCCCCCTGCCCTGCCGGCGGCAACCACGGATTCGGAATGAGAAGCTTACCGGCGGTGCCAATCACCTCGGCGCTGTAGCTGCCCTCGGATTCAAAACTGCACAGGACATGGCCGGTGACGTCGTTGGGGAAATCGAGTTGCGCGGCGAGCGTCAGATCCACGTCCGCGAAATGCCCGTGGGCGCTGACCCGCACCGGCTCCGCGCCGGCGAAGAGGCGCACGAAGTTCACGCCGTAGCAGCCGACATCCAGCAAGGCGCCGCCACCGGCTTCGCGCGAGTACCGGGGATTATCCGCCTCGCGGCCGCGCGTCGCGTAGTGGGCGCGGATGTGCAGCACGCGACCGACCTCACCGTCTTGCACGCGCCGGTAGGCTTCGGCGATTTGCGGGTGGAACCGGTACATGAACCCTTCCAGCAACCACCGGCCGTTGGCCCGGGCGGCCGCGAACATCCGGTCGACTTCCGCCACGGAACACGCAAGCGGTTTCTCGCAAAGCACGTGCTTGCCGGCTTCGAGGGCGCGAATCGTCCACTCGCAGTGCAGGCCGTTGTGGAGCGTGTTGGCGACGACATCCACTTCCGGGTCGGCCAGCAACGCCTCGTAGCCGATATGGATGCGGGGCGCCTTGAACTGCCGGGCGCGTTCCGGGTCCCGGCTGGCCAAAGCGACCAACTCGGCGTCGCGCGTCAGTGGAAATGCGGCGGCAAATTTCGCCAGAATGCGTCCCGCGCCGAGGATGCCCCACCGGAGTTTCATGGGTGGCTTCTAACAATTTTTGCGCGGGGATGAAAGTTTCGATTTGACTGCCGGGTTCGCGCTCGGCATCCTGCGCCCGACGGTTCAACCAAGGAGGAGCCGTGGTTACTTTTCGGTGCGGCCATTGTGCGCAACGACTGACGGCTATTGACGAAAAATCTGGCACGGTACTGACCTGCCCGTCTTGTGACGAGCCGGTGAGGATTCCGTCCGCGTTCACACCGGAGCAGACGGAGCCGCTCGCCTTGATTGCGCGCCCCGCCGTCGAGTTCCTGCCCGGTAGCGACCCTTGGTTGGCGGAGCTCGCGCAGCGCTTGCGGTCGCGTCTCGTTGACGGGTTGCTGACGCAACGCCGGCAGTTGATCCAGACGCAGGATACCGGCACGATTCAGCTCACGGAGTTCGAGCAGCGGATCGCGCAGCTCCAGAAGTTGCACCGGGAAAGGATCCAGGAGTTGAAGCTGCGGCTGGATGCGCGGGAGTCGGAGATTCGCCGGTTGCGCCGGCAGAAAGCGGCGCTGCTGGTGGAACTGGAATCGCGCTCGAGCCCGGAGACGCGCCTCACGGCGGAACTACGCGACGCTGGACTTCTCCTTCGCGCGTAACGCCTTCTCGTAGCACTCCAGCGCTTCGCCGTAGCGTTCGAGCCGGTTGAACACCCCGCCCTTGCAAAGGTAGGCGAGCGTCATGTTCTGGTCGGCCTCGATCGCGCGGTCGTAGTACTGGATCGCCTCGTCGAGCCTGCCGATCTTCTCCAAGGCGGTGCCCTTCTTGACGAGGGCCTCGGCGTATTTCGGTTCGAGGGCGAGGACTTGATCGAAGCACCCGATGGCGTCGTCGAGCTTGTCCATGTTGAGGAAGGTCTGGCCCTTGCCGAGCAACGCGTTGATCTGGGCGGTCTTTTCGTCCATCACCGGCGATTCGTCCACGACCGGCTCGGGGGCCGGGACGTCGGTGAGCGGTTCGTTGGCTTCCTTCTCCATGTCGGCGATCCGTTTCTCCAACCGCTCGATGGCGGAGAGGAACCGGGCGCTCGACTGCTCGGCAGGGTTCAACGGTGCCAATTGCGTCTTGGCTGCGGCGAGTTGACCGGCCACGGACGGGCCGACCCGCAGGGCCGCCCCGGTCAGCGGCGCGAGGATGGTTTCCATCCGCCGGTTCATCGTCCGCAACAAGAGCATCGCCAAGATCAACATGCAGACCAAGCCGACAGCCGCCACGCCGCCCACGATCATCAACGTGCTGTGCTGGGCTTGCTGGAGATTCTCGATTTCCCGCTGGCGTTGCAGACTCAACGCCTGCTCGATGCGCTGGAGCCGGGCCTCGACTTCGGCCGCATTCTGGTTCACGGCCTGCGCGGCGCGGGCGGCGTCTTGCCGGGTCATTTCGAGGACGCTGGCGGTTTGTTTCTGCTGCCGCTGGTAATCCTCGTAAGCCTGCACGACATGCCGGGCCCAGTTGATGTCGTCTGCGGACGAGGTGGTGGTGGAGTTGGTCTCAGCGGCGGCAGCGACCTTGCCGGCAACGGCGACTAACACGACTAGACTTCCAAAAACAGCTTTCCAATTCATCGGGGTTCCCTGCGCCAGAGTTAGGCGAACAGCCCGGTGAAGGCAATACAAAAATCGGCTCGCGTCTGCGGTTTCGATTCATATACTCCCGCCCGATGACTGCACCGCACAAGAAGGTTTCCATCCTGATCCCGGTCTACAACGAAGCACGCACGTTGGCAGAACTCCTGCGCCGTGTTGAGGCGGCCCCGGCAGGGGGATTGGAAAAGGAAATCGTGCTTGTGGACGATTTCTCGACGGATGGCTCGCGGCAGATCGTGGAGCAGTTTGGCCAAAAGAGCGGCTACAAAATTTCGCTTCATCCCCACAATCGCGGCAAAGGTGCGGCCATCCGGACCGCGCTGGAACAAGCTACCGGGGAGATCTACTTAATCCAGGATGCCGACTTGGAGTATGACCCGAACGATTACCCGAAACTGCTCCAGCCCATCCTCGATGGCCGGGCGGATGTCGTGTACGGCTCGCGGTTCACGGGCGGGACCCACCGGGTTCTGTATTTCTGGCATTACATGGCCAACCGGTTCCTCACGCTCCTCTCGAACATGCTCTGCGACCTGAACCTCTCGGACATGGAAACCTGCTATAAGGTCTTCCGCAGCGAATGTCTCAAGGACATGAAGCTCACCTCCGACCGGTTCGGTATCGAACCCGAGCTTACCGCCAAGCTGGCACGCCGCCACTTCCGGTTTTACGAAACCGACATCAGCTACTCCGGCCGCGACTACAGCGAAGGCAAGAAGATCAACTGGAAAGACGGCGTCGCCGCACTCTGGTTCATCTTCCGCTACCGGTTCTTCAACTGAACGTCCGCAACCGCTTCACGACTTTCGTCACGGCGGCGAGAATCTCCTCCACATCCGCGTCGGTGTTGGCGCGGCCGAGGGAAAAGCGGACGGCAGCGCGCGCGAGTTCCCGGCTCACACCCATCGCGATGAGCACGTGGGACGGTTCGAGGGAACCGACCGCGCAGGCGCTGCCGCTGCTGACGGCGATGCCTTCCAAGTCCAAGCCGAGGAGCAAGCCCTCAAACGTGCAGCCCTCGAAGCTGAAGTTCACTGTGTTCGGCACGCGCAGCCGGGGGTGTCCGTTGCGATGGGAGCCGGGAATGGTCTGCTCGATCCCGGTCGCCAGTCGCTCGGTAAGCTGAAAGAGCCGGGCGCCTTCCGCTTCCATCTTTGCGGCGGCAATCTCCGCGGCTTTCACCATCCCGACGATACCGGGACAGTTCTCCGTGCCGGCCCGCCGTTCGTTTTCGTGGCTGCCGCCGTACAACAACGGTTGCAGCCGCGTGCCGCGCCGGATGTAGAGCGCGCCGACGCCTTTTGGTCCGTAGAACTTGTGCGCGGCGATGCTGAGCAGGTCCACGCCCCACTGGTTCACTTGAACCGGCACTTTGCCGAATGACTGCACGGCGTCGGTGTGAAACAACACACCGCGCTCCCGGCAGATGGCCGCCAGCTCGCGAATGGGTTGCACGGTGCCGGTCTCATTGTTGGCCGACATGATGGAGACGAGCCGCGTGTCCGGGCGGATGGCGCGGCGCAATTCATCGGGATCCACCGCGCCATCAGCCCCGACCGGCAGAAAGGTCGCATCGGACCGGCGCTGACACGCGTGCAATACGGCATGGTGTTCGGTGCTGCTGGTGATGACGTGGCCGGGCGGCACGCCGAAGATGGCGGTGTTGTCCGACTCGGTGCCGCCGCCGGTAAACACGATCTCGCCCTCCTGCGCGCCGAGCAACCCGGCCAGTCGCACCCGCGCGCTGTCCACCGCCGCCCGGGCGTCCCGTCCTTCGAGGTGGACGCTGCTGGCGTTGCCGTAATGATTCGCGAAGTACGGCAACATTGCCGCCAACGCGTCCGGGGCGAGCGGCGTCGTGGCGTTGTGGTCGGCGTAGATGCGGCGCATGGGTGCGTCAGATACCGGAACCGTCGGCGTGGCCGATCATCTTGTCGCGTTCCTTGGCGGTGGTCTTCATCTTGGTCTGGCCGCCTTCCTGGTAGACGACAGTGGCGGGCGGGACTCCTTCCAGCAACCAGACATTGCCGCCGATGATCGAGCCTTTGCCAATGGTGACCGGGCCGAGGATGGTCGCGCCGGCGTAAATCGTAACGTCGTCCTCGATGTTCGGATGCCGCTTGGTGCCTTTGACGACCCGACCTTGGGCGTCCTTGGGAAAACTTTTCGCGCCGAGGGTGACACCTTGATAAATTTTCACCCGACTACCGATCCGGGTGGTCTCGCCGACCACAACGCCGGTCCCGTGATCGATGAAGAAGTGCGAACCGATTTGCGCGCCGGGATGGATGTCGATGCCGGTCTTGTTGTGCGCCCACTCGGTCATGATGCGCGGAATGAGCGCGACGTGGCGTTGATACAACAGGTGCGCCATGCGCTGGACGGCAATCGCCTCGATGCCGGGATACGCGAGGATGATCTCCTCGTTGCTGATGGCAGCCGGGTCGCCTTCATACGCGGCGGTCACGTCGGTCTGGAGGGTCGCGCGAATGGCCGGCAGTTGTTCGAGGAACTCGCGCGTCAGCGCCGCCGCATCAGCGACCTGCGCCTTCTTCAGCTCCTTCTCCAAGCCGCGAGCCACGACCGCAACGAGCTTGGCGGTGTAGCCGGCGACTTCGTTGGAATGAATCGGCTCCTTGTCGTAGAAGCCCGGGAAGACCAGCCGCAGCAAGTCGCGCGTGATGTCCACGATGGCCTCGCGCGACGGCAGGTTCACGCCGTCGAGGTGATTGATCCCGCCCACCTTGTGGAACGAATCCACCAGCTTGCCGGTAATTTCGGAGAGCTTGTTGTCCATCGCCGGTAAACTCTAGCGGCGAACCCGGCTAATTTCACGTGAATTATACCGGCCCAGCCGCTACTCTCGCGCGCATGAATTGGCGGTTCTGCGCGATTTTGTGCCTCGGTCTTCTGCCCGGCTTCTTGCAGGCGGACATCACTACCAACTCCCCGGCCGTCGAGCGCGTGGCACGCCTCAACCGCTTTATCAGCGAGCTCGACTCAGTGAACGTCCTCCTCGCTTCCAACCAGTGCCAAGCCGTCCAGAACCGCCTCGCTGAGATTGCCGCGGCGTTCGACGAGTGCACCGAACTCGAGCAAGCCCCCCGGATTTGCGAGGAGGTCGGCCCGCTGATCAAGCTCGGGAAGTTGGAGGATGCGCTGTTCATGCTCGACAACATGCGCATCGCCGTCACGAACAGCATCGTCCTGTCCGTGCAGGTCTCCCGGCTCCAGACCCAGCTGTGCGGCGTGGTGGTGGCCGACTTGGAAGCCAAGCGGATGAACGTCTACAAGTACTACATTGCCGCGCTCGATCGGCTGAACCAGTGCCGCGACCAACGCGACGCGGCGCGCAGCCAGTGGGACAAGTTGAAGAAGAAACGCGAGGCGGAAAAGGCGACCGTCGCCAAGAACGACCTTCTCGAACTCCAGATCAAGCAAGCCGAGAAAGCTTACGAAGACGCGCTGGCTGCCATCACGAAGGCCGAGGCGGAATTCCACAAAGTCATGCGCGTCCATGCCCGGGCGTTCGCGCAACTCGGCCTTGGCAACAGCATGCTCGCCGAATATCAGGACATGCTCGTCAACGCCGAGTTCTCTGTCGCCGGTGGTCCGCGCATCCGGCACGAACCGCGCCGCATCGAGGAAATTGCGCGTGCCCCGGAGTCGACCGAGGTGCTCGCCGCCGCCAAAGCTGCGCCACCCCCGCCGCCGCCTGCGCCACCGGATTTCTTCACCCAGTATCGTTGGTGGATTGTCGGGGGCATCGGCGCCGTGGTGCTGGTCGCCGTGGCGTTTGCGTTCGCCAAAAAGTAATCAGACGAATTCCGCGGCGACTTCGTCGGCGAAGAGGATGCCCCGGCGCGTGGGCTGGAGCCGTCCGTTGCGCCACAGGACGAGCTCGGCAGAGAGCAACTCGGCGATCTGCCGGTCCCACCGGCCTTGGACCAACTCCGCCGGCACCCCGGCATTCATTCGCATCCCGAACGCCGCGCGCTCGGCGGTGCGCAGTTCGGGCGTGATGATTTCCAACTCACCGGCTTTCCACCCGGTCGTCTGCGAGCTGTTTTGCCAACGACGGTCGCCAATCGTCGAACACGCGCTGGGACCGACGCCGAGATAATCTTTCCCCTCCCAATACGCGATGTTGTGCCGGCATTCCCGGCCGGGCTTGGCGAAATTGCTGATTTCGTATTGCCGGTAGCCCGCCGCAGCGAGCGTGTCGATGGCGGTCTCGTACATCGCCAACTCCTGCTCTTCGTTCGGCTTGAGATGGCCTTCCTGAAAAAGCCGCCAGAATTCCGTGTCCTCTTCGAGAATGAGGCAGTAGGTGGAAATGTGTTCGGGCTGAAGCTCGATCGCGCGTCGCAACGTCTCCGCCCAGTGCGCCGGGGTCTGACCCGGCAGGCCGAACATCAAGTCGAGGTTGATGTTCTCAAAGCCGGCCGCCCGAAGTTTCGTGTACGACTCCACCGCTTGTTTGCACGAATGGATGCGCCCGATGATTTCCAGCATCGCGTCGTCGAGCGCCTGTACGCCCATCGAAATCCGGTTCACGCCGACTTCGCGGAACAACCGCGCCTTGTCGTCCGAAACCGTGGCCGGGTTGCATTCCACCGTCCACTCCGCGATGCCGTCATGCCGGATCCCTGCGAGCAACCGGCTCAGGTGCTTGACCGGCAGCAGCGACGGCGTGCCACCGCCGACGAAGATGGTTTTCGGTTGAATCGGCGGCGCGGCTGCCAATTCCCGCAGCACGCCGTCCACATAATCACCCATCTGCGCCGCATCCCCGGCTTCGGAGTAAAACGCGCAGTACTTGCACTTCACTGCGCAGAACGGGACGTGGACGTAATGATGTTCGACGACCGGGTTCACAGGCCAATCCTAGCCGCTACCGGGCGCCGAGTCACGTGTCAGGATTTGCAGTTTGGCGCGACTTAAAGAAAGATACCGCCATGAACCGCCTCCTCCATACCTCGCTGATGCTGCTGTTGCTGGCTGGGATTTCGTGCGCCGAGCCGACCGGGCCGTTGCCGAGACCAGCCCAAGACTTGAAGGAGACGGGGCCGGTCAGCACTGCCGTGTTTGCCGGTGGGTGTTTCTGGTGCATCGAAGCCATCTTCGAACCGCTGCGTGGGGTGTCGAGCGTCGTCAGCGGTTATGCCGGGGGCGATGCGGCAACGGCGCATTACGACATCGTCTCCGGCGGCGGCACGAAGCACGCCGAGTCCGTCCAAGTCACCTACGACCCGGCACAGATCAGCTACGGCACGTTGCTGCAGGTCTTCATGAGCCTGCATCACCCGACCCAGGTGGAAGGCCAAGGCCCCGATTGGGGACATCAATACCGGTCGGCGATTTTCTACCAGAGTGAGGAGCAGAAGAAAGTCGCCCAAGCCTACCTCGACCAACTGGCCGCCGCGAAGGTCTACGACAAACCCATCGCAACGAAGCTGGAAACGTTGGAGAAATTCTACCCGTCCGAGGATTACCACCAAGATTACGTCGCCCGCCATCCCGACCATCCTTACGTCCGCCAGTGGGCTCTCCCCAAGTTGGAGAAGCTCCACCATCTCTATCCCGGCCTGCTCAAGGACTCCCGTCCCCAATAGGGTGGCGCGCCCAGCAAGAGTCGAACTTGCAACCTTCGGTTGCTCCCGTAGATGGCCCAGCACTGGAGCAAGACAACGGCTGCTCGCTACACCAAGCTCAAGGAGAGCTATCAGTCAAACTATCTGCGCCGGACTTGAAACCATCCTGTAGCGTTCAGAATGGTTTCAACCGTGATGCGGGGGGGCGGCTACTTACTTCGCCTGTGGAGCGTCACAAGCAAAGCTGCTGAAAACAACACAATCAAACCGCACTGCAATGCGAGCCTAGAGGTGTCTACCTTGACGCCATAGAAATCCGCAAGGAACGGATCGTGCGAATAAACCGTGGGCGGGGAAAACAGCCAAGCATAACCAAGTGGCTCTTCCTTGCGGATGTCTCGATAATGAAGCGTTCTTAGCCACGGCGGGAACAGGACGCAGAGTGCAACCGCCATGCTCCCGAGCCAAAGGACGCACAGTTGAACCGGGTTTAGCAACCCACGCTTGTTGGCCCGAAGTTCCTTGGATGGCAAAGGCCGGGATTCCACCGGCTGTGGAACAGCTTCCACGAGATCTGAGACACGAAGAACGGCCCGGCCTTCCCCTTGGCCAACTTCAGCAAGATGCTTGGCTTTGGGCGTGGCTGTGGTGGTTTCCTCCGTGAAGCCGCCAAGCTGCTGAAAAAAAACGAAGCACACGCGAGGGCTTGGGCTTTGAGGAGATTGTTTCTCCCTTTAGTTTGGATGCCTTCGCCAACGTCTTGCCAACATCATTGCGATCAAACATCTCCCCACAATGGGTACAGTGAAGGCTCTTGTGGTAGGACTCAACACCCGTGAAGCGCACCGGCGTTCTGCAATAGGGGCAGTGAGTTGAAATGTCCATTGCATCACCTCCTGTTTGAAGAGTTCTATCGCTCTCCGAATTGCTCATTGCATATCAAATCCGTCGGATGATTTCAGCAGCGGATTTCCCGGTGCTTACTGATTCACGGCAACTGGCAGCGGCACGATGTTGGCCGGTGCATCCCATGTCACCCGTTGGGCGAATAGTTCGCTGGCTTCGGCGCGGAGATGCCCATAGACGCGACACACCAACTGCCCGCCGTCCCGATGGCCCAGCCAACCGGCGACGATGTGCGGCGGGATACCGGCTTCGATGGCGTTGGTGGCGACGTAGTGGCGCATCTTGTGATGGCTGAACACCGGCAGGCCCAGCCGTCGGCAGGCGTTGGTGATGGCTGTCTTGGCGTTCAGGATGGGCAGCAGCTTAGCATCCGGGGTGGCGTCGGGATTGTTGGCCCGGTGCGTTTCGAGGAAAGCCCGCAGCGGCGGGAAGAGGGGAATCGTTCTGGCTTCCCCGTTCTTCGTCTGGCCGTCGGC
>OMJI01000033.1 GCA_900299315.1 Verrucomicrobiota bacterium
ACAGTGTACCGGAGCGCTACGCGACTTGCAATTCGTGATGCAAAATACTGAGCGTGTAGATGGCGGCGGTCTCCGCGCGGAGCACGAGCGGCCCGAGCGACAACGGCAGGCAGCCGGCCGACTTGGCGAGCGCCAGTTCCGCCGGGGTGAAATCACCCTCCGGCCCGATGAGGATCAACATCGACTTCGGGGCCGGCACCTCCGCGAGGATGTGCTTCAAGGATTGCGCGCCGGGTTGGAGCGAACAGATGCACTTCAGATCGAACTTACCGAGGGAGTTGAGGAACGCAGCCGCCTTGACCGGCGCGTGGAGGGCCGGCAGCCAGTTGTTGCCGCATTGCTTGCAGGATTCCATCGCGATGGCCTGCCAGCGGTCGAGCTTGCCGGCGGCCTCGACCACGGTGCGCTCGGACAGCAACGGCTGAATCTCGGCGACGCCCAACTCAGTCGCTTTCTGGACGATGAGATCCATATTCTTCTTCGGGACCGCCTGCGCGAGCGTGACCCGGCAGCGTAACGGCGGGGTCTGACCGCGGGTCAGGATCTTGAGCGCGACGGTGTCCTTGGTTGCCCCGGTGATCTGGCATTGGGCTTCATGGCCGCGCCCATCGAAGACGCCAATCGTGTCGCCGACTTTGTGCCGCGTGACGTGGAGGCAGTGGTGCGCTTCCTCGGCTGACAAAAGCGCAGCGTCGATGTTGCTGATGTAGAAGCGATCCATGAGAAATTGGTGCCCGGGACAGGACTTGAACCTGCACGGCTTTCGCCATACGCCCCTCAAACGTACGTGTCTGCCAATTCCACCACCCGGGCACTGCTCGGAACGGTGGGAAGATAGAAGGGATCAAAGGCCACGGCAAGCCCAGAATTCCCCCGGCCCCGGTCGCCGCCGCGAAAAAACAGCGCTTTACACATCGCGGGGACAGGCTAAATGTTTTCGCCATGTCCAACGGGAAAGCAGACCAAGCCTTGATCGAGCAACTCATCGCGCAGCATGGCGGCGGGGAGAACGGGGAGATTGTCGCGGACATGATCCGCGCGGCGTTGCGGTTGCTGGATGACAAAGCCGACCGGCTGGACGTGAAGGTGATGGCGTCGGCGTTGAAGGAGCTCCGGTATGCCTCGAAGATCTTCACGCCTTACCGGGCGAAGCGGAAGGTGACGGTGTTTGGGTCGGCGCGGACGTTGCCGGAGGCGGAGGAGTACCGGCAGGCGGTGGAGTTTGGCAAAGCGGCGGTGGCGCGCGGGTTCATGGTGATCACCGGCGGCGGTGAGGGAATCATGGGCGCAGCGCAACGTGGCGCCGGACGTGAGAATAGTTTTGGGCTGAACATCCGGCTGCCGTTCGAGCAGGAGCCGAACGAGGAGATTGCCGGGGATTCGAAGTTGATCAATTTCAAATACTTCTTCACCCGCAAACTTTGTTTCATGAAAGAGAGCGACGCGCTGGCGTTGTTCCCCGGCGGCTTCGGGACGCACGACGAGGGGTTTGAGGCGTTGACGTTGATCCAGACCGGCAAGAGCCAGCCGAAGCCGGTGGTGTTCATCGACCGGCCGCGCGGGACGTACTGGAAGACGTGGTGGCGGTTCGTGGAAGATCAATTGCTCGACCGGGGTTTGATCAGCCGCGACGACCTAGCGCTGTTCAAGGTGACGGACGACATCGGCGAGGCGTGCGATGAGATTGTGAACTTCTACCGGAACTACCACTCCAGCCGGTACCTGAAAGACCAACTCGTCCTACGCGTGAAACGCCCGGTCTCCGACAGCCTGCTCGCGACGTTGAACGAGCGGTTCAGTGACATTTGCGTGAACGGCGAGAAATTTCAGGCCGCCACCGGCAACGGTGACGACGAGCACACCGGCCTGCACCGGATCGCGTTTCCATTCAACCGGTCCGCCTACGGCCGGTTGCGGATGGTGATCGACGTCATCAACCAGCACTGACCCCTCACCAAAGCTCGTTCGGGCCTTTGGGGACGGCGATGGAGGAGATTGCTGCGAGGGGGCGCGGAGCGAATTGGGGGCGCAGATCACCGGCATCGTCGAGGAACTGGGCGCGCCATTCTTTGTAGGCGGCAACGATCTCGGCGAACTCGGCGCGGCTCGTGAGCCGGACGGCGCGGCGTTTGAACTCGGCGACCGGGCCAAATTGCCGGGCGTATTCGATGGCGACTTTGCGGAACATCCGGCAGCCGATGTCTTCGCCGAACACTTCCACCATCCGGTCGAGATGCCGGGCCATCACGGCGAGGCGTTCGTCAATCGTCGGCTCCGGCGGGGTTGTGCCGGTCGCAAGGAAATGTTCGATGTGGCGGAAGATCCACGGATTGTAGAACGCGCCGCGGCCGATGCTGATGGCGGCGCAGCTGGTCTGGTCGAACATCGTTTTTGCCGCGGCCGGTGTGGTGATGTCGCCGTTGCCGACGACCGGGATGGATTTCACCGCGGCGACGACGGCGCGGATGCCGGCGAGGTTGACGGTGCCGCTGAAGCCTTGTTGCCGGGTGCGGCCGTGGACAATGATGGCGGCGGCCCCGGCATCTTCGAGTGCCCGGGCGAGGTCGGGGGCGGTGAGGTTTTCGTCGTCCCAGCCGAGGCGCATCTTGCAGGTGACCGGGATTTTGACGGCAGCGACCATTTGCCGGACGAGGTCGGTGGTCTTGCCAAAATCATTCATCAACGCCGACCCGCCGCCGGTGCGGCAGACTTTGCGGACCGGGCAGCCCATATTGATGTCCACGATGTCGGCGCCGTTGGCTTCGAGGATCTGGGCGGCGACGCGCATTTCGTCGGGCTTGTTGCCGTAGAGTTGGACGGCGAGCGGGTGATCCGCCGGGCAGGTCTCGATGAGTTTGTGGGCTTTCGCGTTGCGCTCAATGAGCGACCGGGCATTGACGAGGTCGGTGGTGCAGAGCCCGACGCCGCCGATTTCGCGGATGGTGAGACGAAACGGCAAGTTCGTGTAGCCCGCCAGCGGTGAAAGCAGGAGGTTGGTCGCGAGCGGGAGTTGGCCGATGCGTAACGTCACGGGCGAAGTGTAGCGGAAGTTGAAACGGTGTCAGGCAAAAGGCGAGATTTCTGACATTGTGGCATAGAGCGGCGGCTATGATCGGGAGGGCTGCATTTGGCAACCATCGTGCCGGCAGTCAATTCCGACGATAGAATTGAT
>OMJI01000034.1 GCA_900299315.1 Verrucomicrobiota bacterium
GCAAGACGGTCATCGTGGTGGACCAGATCCCCACGCATCTGCCGGTCGCCCGGATCGAGGAATTGGCCCGGCAACTCCGCAAAGCCTGTGGTTGCGGCGGGACGGTGAAGGGGCGCACCATCGAAATTCAAGGCGACCAACCCGCGCGCATCCGGTCATTGCTGGAGGCGGAGGGTTTCCAAGTCGCAGGAGAACGCTGATATGTACAAAGTCACCAAGCACATCGATTTTTGTTACGGCCACCGGCTGATGCATTACGAGGGGAAATGCCGGCATCTGCACGGGCACAACTCGCGCGTCGAGGTCGATCTCCAGTCCGACAAGCTCGACGAACGCGGGATGGTCTACGACTTCGCCGATATCAAGGAAGTCATCAAGAAATGGATCGACGACACGCTCGATCACAACATGCTCCTCAACAAAGCCGACCCGGTGGTCCCGCTGCTCAAGCAGCACGGCGAGCGTTTCTTCCTGATGGACTGCAACCCCACCGCCGAGAACATCGCCAAGCTCATCTTCGACCACGCCCACGCCAGGGGCTTGCCGGTCGTCGAGGTCCGCTTGTGGGAAACGCCCACCTCCTTCGCGACGTACCGGGGTTGACCGTCACGGAACGACCAACATCATGCCTGAAATCAGCCGATTCTTTGGGATTGTGATTGCGATCTATTGGAACGACCACGGCGTGCCGCATTTTCACGCCAAGTACGGCGAACATCGCGCCAAGTTTACCATCAACGACCTCAGCCTGTTGGACGGCAAACTTCCGCCCCGCGTGACGGCGCTTGTTTTGGAATGGGCGTTTCAGCACCGCGAGGAACTGATGCGGGACTGGGAATTGGCCGCTGCCAAGAAACCGTTGCAGCCCATCGCGCCACTGGAGTAAGGTTTCATTGTGATGCGCTGGATAACATCAGTCGAACACGTCACCGGTTACAAACTCCGGCTGGGTTTTGACGATGGCTCGGTCAAGCTGGTGGACTTGGCGCGTCACTTGGATGGAGAAGTCTTCGAGCCGTTAAAGGATTTGCGTTTGTTTAAGACCGCCCACCTCAATCCCGATTTGGACACGGTTGTCTGGGACAACGGCGCGGACATGGCCCCGGAGTTTCTGTATGAGATTGGCGTGGAGGAACGGGAGCCCGCCATAGTTGCCGAAAACCCGGGGAAGTACGCGGCAAAACGGAAGAAGTAGCCACGGACTTGTTAGTCGTTGCTTTGCGTAGTTGGATGGCGCTGAAGGAAAATCCTACCTCCTGCGCGACGTACTGGGGCTGAGCGCACGTAGTTCACCACCAAGTCGCCAAGACACCAAGGGATTGGTAGCGGCAAGCGGAGGCTTGCGCCCGGCTGGCGGGTCATTACAATGCGCGGCCTATGCCGGAGATGAACATCGACCACGTCGCGCACTTGGCGCGCATTGAGTTGACCGACGCGGAGAAGCAGAAAATTGCCGCGCAACTCAAGGACATCCTCGCCTACGTGGAAAAGTTGAACCAGCTCGACGTGACTGGCGTGGAGCCGACCGCGCACGCGACGCCGTTGCACAACGTGTTGCGCCCCGACGAGGCGAAGCCGAGCGGCATCGACCGTGAACAGTTTCTCAGGAACGCCCCCGAGCACGCCCGGGACCTCTTCATCATGCCGAAGATTGTCGAATGAGCCTGCACGCGCTTACCATCCACGAACTCCGCCGGAAACTGCACACCGGTGAGGTCTCAGCCCGGCAGGTCACGCAGTCGGTGCTCGACCGGATCGCGGCGGTGGATTCCAAAGTGAAGGGCTACCTCTGGCTCAACGCGGCGGATGCTTTGGCTCAGGCCGACGCCATCGACCGGTCGGGCGCAGCCAGAAATGGCAAGGCGCTGGCCGGCGTCCCGGTCGCCATCAAGGACGTGATCAACGTGGCCGGGCAGCCTTGCACGTGCGCGTCGAAGATTTTGCAGGGTTACGTCTCGCCGTACGATGCGTTCGTGACGAAGCGGCTGCGCGAAGCCGGGGCGGTGCTACTCGGGCGGACGAACATGGACGAGTTCGCAATGGGAAGTTCCACCGAGAATTCGTCGTGGGGGACGACGCGCAATCCGTGGGATTTGGAACGCATTCCCGGTGGTTCGAGCGGCGGGAGCGCGGCGGTGGTCGCAGCGGATGAAGCCATCGCAGCGCTCGGCAGCGATACCGGCGGGTCGATCCGGCAACCCGCGAGCTTGTGCGGGTGCGTGGGGCTCAAACCGACGTACGGGCTCGTCTCGCGGTTCGGTTTGGTCGCGTTCGCGTCATCGCTCGACCAGATCGGGCCGTTCACCAAGGACGTCACGGACGCAGCGATCTTGCTGAACGTGATTGCCGGTCACGACGCGCAGGATTCCACGAGCGTGCCGCGCGCCGTGCCGGATTACACGGCGGTGCTGGGGAAGGACATCAAGGGGTTGCGGATTGGTTTGCCCAAGGAATACTTCATTCCCGGCATGGATCGCGAAGTCGAAGCCTGCGTCCGGGCCGCTGTAGCCGCGCTTGCCAAGCGCGGTGCCGAGATCGTGGAAGTTTCGTTGCCACACACCGAGTACGCGGTGGCGGTTTACTATTTGATCGCGACCGCGGAGGCCAGCGCCAACCTCGCGCGGTTCGACGGCGTCCGGTATGGCTTGCGGGTGCGCGGCGAAGATGTCATCGACACCTACGGCAAGACGCGCGGACAGGGATTTGGTCCCGAAGTCAAACGCCGCATCATGCTCGGCACGTACGCGCTGAGCGCCGGCTACTATGATGCGTATTACGTCCGGGCGCAGAAGGTGCGGACGTTGATCCGGCGCGATTTCGAGGCGGCGTTCAAGAAGTGCGATGTGATCGCGACGCCAACCTCCCCGGAAGTGGCGTTCAAGGCCGGGGAGAAGTCCGGTGACCCGTTGAAGATGTACCTCAGCGACATCTTCACCATCTCCTGCAACCTGGCCGGCAACTGTGGCATCAGCGTCCCCTGCGGTTTCGTGCGCGGCCTGCCGGTGGGCCTGCAGATTCTGGGCGATGCATTCGCGGAAGAGAAGGTTTTGCAGGTCGCACGTGCCTACGAACAGGTGACCAACTGGTACAAGGAACGTCCACGAATATGAATCACGCAAAGGCGCAAAGCCGCCAAGGTAATTACTTCTTTGCGTCTTTGCGCCTTTGCGTGAGCCGGTTTTTTAAATGAGTTACGAAGCGGTCATTGGATTAGAGGTACACGTTCAGCTCAAAACGCAGAGCAAGATCTTTTGCTCGTGTGCGACGGAGTTTGGGGCGGAGCCGAACACGAATGTGTGCCCGGTGTGTCTCGGCTATCCGGGCGTGATGCCGGTGATGAATGCGGAGGCGGTGCGGAAGACGATCCTCACCGGCTTGTTGATCGGCTGCGAGATCGCGCGGTTCTCGAAGTGGGACCGGAAGAATTACTACTACCCGGACATGCCGAAGAATTACCAGATTTCGCAGTACGACCTGCCGCTCTGCACTGGTGGGAAAGTGCCCGTGCCCGGCAAGACGATCGGCGTGACGCGCATCCATCTCGAAGAAGACGTGGCGAAGAACACCCATTTCGACACCAACAGCGGCGTGGATTTCAACCGGGCGGGGACGCCGTTGATGGAGATTGTCAGCGAGCCGGACATGCGCACGCCTGACGATGCGTTCGCGTACCTGACCGCGTTGAAGGAGATGCTCGTCACCGCGGGCGTGAGCGACTGCGACATGGAGAAGGGGCAGTTGCGGTGCGACTGCAACGTCTCCGTGCGGCCGGTTGGGCAGAAGGAGTTCGGCGAGAAGATCGAGATCAAGAACATGAACACGATCTCCGGCGTCCGCCGCGCGCTCGCGTATGAGATCGAACGCCAGACCGTCGCCCTCCAGCGTGGCGAGAAACTCCAACAGGAAACCCGCCGGTGGGACGACGAGGCCGGCAAGACCAGCGTGATGCGCACGAAGGAGTACGCCCACGATTACCGGTATTTCCCGGAACCCGACCTGATGCCGGTCACGGTGGACGATGCGATGCTGGCCGAGATCCGGAAGCTGATTCCCGAGTTGCCGGAAGCCAAACGCCAGCGGTTCATCCAGCAATACGGCCTGCCGGAGTACGACGCCGGTGTGCTGGTGGCGGACGCGGCGGTGGCGAAGTTCTACGACGAAGCCGCCGGCCAGTCCAAGAATCCCAAGGCGATTTCCAACTGGGTGATGACCGAGTTGCTCCCGAAATTCGGCGAAAGCAAGATCACCCCGGCGCAGTTGGCGGAGCTGGTCGCGCTCATCGAAGGTGGGCAAATCAGTGGCAAGATCGGCAAAGAAGTCTTCGCCGAGATGTTTGCCACCGGCAAAGCCCCGGCAGTCATCGTGAAGGAAAAAGGCTTGGTGCAAGTCAGCGACACCGGCGCCATCGAAGCCTTTGCCGACCAAGCGATTGCCGGCAACGCCAAGTCCGTTGCCGACTTCAAAGCCGGTAACAAAGCTGCCCTCAATGCGCTCGTCGGCCAGGTGATGAAACTCAGCAAGGGCAAAGCAAACCCGAAGCTGGTGAGCGAAATCCTGACGCGGAAGTTGGGCTGACGGCTACTTCGTCAGTCGCGCCAGTGCTTCGAGGTATTTCTCGCTCGTCTTGCGGATGACTTCGGCTGGGAGCTTGGGGCCTGGTGGTTTCTTGTCCCACGTCAGGGTTTCGAGGTAATCGCGGACGAATTGTTTATCGAAGCTCGGTTGCGGGCCACCGGGTTTGTATTGGTCGGCGGGCCAGAAGCGGGAGCTGTCAGGCGTGAGCGCTTCGTCGATGAGGATGAGTTTGCCGTCGATGGTGCCGAACTCGAATTTGGTGTCGGCGATGATGATGCCGCGTTGCCGGGCGTATTCGCGGGCGAACTTGTAGATGGCCAGGGCGTAGTCACGGGCTTGGGCGGCAATCGTGGGGCCGGTGATTTCGGCGGCTTTGGCGAAGTCGATGTTGATGTCGTGGCCGGACTCGGCCTTGGTGGCCGGGGTAAAGATGGGCTCCGGCAGTTCGCTCGATTCCTTCAAGCCAGCCGGCAGCTTGATGCCGCAGACGGTCTGGCTTTCCCGGTACTCCTTCCATCCGCTACCGGCCAAGTAGCCGCGGACGACGCATTCGATGGCCAACGGTTTGCACTTCCGCACCAACATCGACCGCCCGCGCGCCGCCGCCGGTATCCGGGGCGAGTCGGAACTGATGAAATGGTTGTCGACGAGGTGCTTGGTCTTGCCGAACCAGAACTCGCTGCACGCCGTCAACACCCGTCCTTTCTCGGGAATCGGGTCCGGCAGGATGACGTCGAACGCGCTGAGCCGGTCGGTGGCGACGAAGAGCAGGGCGTCACCGAGGTCGAAGACTTCCCGGACTTTGCCGCTTTTGAGCTTGGGAATGCCGGGCAGGTCGATTTGCGAGATTGTGTTGGCCATGACGGTCACTTAGTATCGCCTCGCCATGTTCAAGCCAAGCCGGGAATTCAAAGTGAACGTCACCGCGTGGGGATTCTTCCTCCTCAGCATCGCGGTCGTCGTGATTCTCGTGATGGGCGCGTGGAAATCCCGGACCTCACACCACGCCGCGCCGCCGCCCCTGCCTAGTTCTGCGCCATGATTGTCAAACGTTGGTGGCCTGCGGTGGTGGTGGTCGCCTTGGTGGCTTGGTTTTACTGGGATTTTCTCTGGGGCAGAACGTTTATCTGGGGGGATGCGCTCACGGAGTATTTCGCCGGTCTGCACTATTTTGCTACGAGTATCCGGTCGGGGAGATTTCCGCTCTGGATTGCGGAAGTGCGCAATGGCATGCCGTTTTATTCGGACATCCAACTGGCGGTGTTTTATCCGCCGACATGGTTGTTGGTGCTACCGGCCAGTGCCGAACGATTGCCATTTACGGCGTATCAAGTCTTCTTGGTTGTCCACATTGCCCTGGGTGGTGTCGGGATGGTTTGGTGGTTGCATGGCCAAGGGTTGCGGTCGATGGCGTGCCTGATCGGAGCAATGACGTTCTGTTTTGCGGCGTTCATGTCATTGCACATGGTTCACGCGGTCATGTTGCAGGTCTATGCGTGGTGGCCGTGGTTGCTGGAGTTGGTACGACGAGTTGTGGCGCAGCGAACTCGCAGGGCGATTGCCGGTTTGGTGTTTGTCACGGCGATGATGTTCCTCGCCGGCCATCCGCAGACGACGTTGTACGGATTGTATCTGGCGACAGCGTATTGGGTTTATCTCGCGTTGGCTTCGGCGCCGTGGTGGAAAAGCATTTTGTTGGCTGTGAGCGTCTGGCTGCTGACCATGTTGGTGATCAGTCCAGCGTTGCTTCCGGTAGCGGAAAACTGGCGCTGGAGCGGGCGCACCGATGGAACGTTGGAGACAACGGGCGGCGGTTCAGCACCGGTGGCGAATTTGATCGGATTCATCGCGCCCGATTTCTTTGGCACGTTGCAGGCAGCGCCATCGCAGGTGATTTTCTGGGGCGATGCGCCTCACAGCGTGACGCCGGTTGCACCCTGGAACTACTGGGAATTTGGGCTGTATATCGGCCAACTGGGATGGATGGCGGTTGTTGTCTTGGCCATCAGGCGGAGCCCAAACGCAAAGTTCTTTTTGGTGATGGGTGCGCTGGCGACTTGGTTCTACTTGGGGCGCCATGCCGGGCTGTTCGAGTTCGCGTATTACCTCGTTCCTGGCGCGTCACTCTTTCGGGTGCCTGCGCGCGCGGCGAATGTCGTCTGTATTTGTGGATCGGTGCTGGCGGCGATGCTCACGGATGCGTTGCTGCGTCGCGAGAAACTGCCGTGGAAGCTTTCCCTGCTAGCCGGCGGTGGTTTGTTCCTGCTGACGGTGACGCTCTGGAAGTCGCGCTGGTTTCCCGCGCTGGCGAACGCGGAGTTGTTTGAGTGGGCAGGGCAAAGTTTGCTCAAGGCTGCCGGACTGTGGGCGTTAACCTTGCTTTGCGTCGCGGGCTTCTCGCTCCGCTTGCCTTGGCGCGCGCTTGCTGTGACTGGGTTGCTCGCAGTTTGTTTGGGTGATTTTTGGTGGGCCTACGGCAAGTACCACCGGGGGCAGGTCAATCCTGACGAATTCTATGAGGACTTGGAGGGTCTCGTTGCAAAAGTCCGGCAGCGTAACGAACGTGATGGTCCGCAGCGGTTCACGCAGTTTCGGGGGAGCCGAATGTCGGAAGAAGTCTTGTTCCCCTTGAACATGGGGTATCTGCATCCGGGATTCGAGACGCCGGAAGGTTACACATCCTTTCTGTTGAAGAGTACCGGGGCGGTCATGTCACTCACCAACACGGCAGCCCGCCTGGCGCTCCAGAATGTTGGTTTCACCGCGAGAAAAGCAGAGGACACAGGACGGATGATCGTTGCGCCTTACA
Organism: Verrucomicrobiota bacterium; assembly: GCA_900299315.1. Taxonomy (GTDB): domain Bacteria; phylum Verrucomicrobiota; class Verrucomicrobiia; order Palsa-1439; family Palsa-1439; genus OMJI01. Next base: position 7,385 of record OMJI01000034.1, read on the forward strand.
AATCGGCTTTGCCGCGAGCGAAGTTTTATTCCCGGATCCGCACCTTCGACAGCGATGCCGCTGTCTTGGCGGCGCTTGATGCTGGCACGCTTGATTACCGGAATGAAATCGGAGTGGCGACAAACTCGTGGGTCAGTCACGACGCGGACCGCGAGGTCAGATTTGTGTCTAAGTCACCGGAGGAATATGAACTTCACTACCGGGCAAGTGGGCCGGGCATTATCTTCGTTTCCATGACTGACTATCCCGGCTGGCGAGCGGAGCTTCCGATGGTTCGCGTCTTCGGCGCGTTTCAAGGCGTCGTCATTCCCCAAGCCGGAGAAGGCGTGGTACACGTGAGGTTCCAACCCGACGTTTGGAAGTGGGGACTGCCGCTGAGTGCGCTGGGACTTGTGGGTCTGGTAGCGATCAGCGCCAGTTACACAAAACGTCCATAACCAGCCGCACGCCGAAGCCGGTGGCGCCTTTGGCGAGGTAGGGTCGGTTATCGGTAGCCCAGGCGGTGCCGGCGATATCGAGGTGCGCCCACGGGGTGTCGCCGACGTACTTTGCGAGGAACGCGGCGGCGGTGATGGCGCCGCCGTAGCGGCCGCCGGTGTTCTTGATGTCGGCCACGTCGCTCTTGATCTTGTCCTTGTAATCCTGCCAGAGCGGCAACGGCCAGACGCGCTCGCCGGTGCGGTCGGCGGCGGCGCGAAGTTTCTCCTGCAACTTCTCGTCATTGCCCATCAAGCCGGCGGCGTATTCGCCGAGGGCGATGATGCAGGCGCCGGTGAGGGTGGCGAAATCGATGATGGCGCTGGCGCCGAGCTGCCGGGCATAAACGAGCGCGTCGCCGAGAACGATGCGGCCTTCGGCGTCGGTGTTGAGGACTTCGATGGTGACGGCGCGTTTGTCCTTGCCCCGGTAGCTGGTGACGATGTCGCCGGGCCGGTAGCTGGTGGAACTCGGCATGTTTTCCGCCGCGGCGATGATGCCGGTGACATTGAGTGGGAGTTTCAGCAACGCGACGGCGCGCATCAGGCCGAGCGTGGCGCAGCCGCCGCACTTGTCGAATTTCATCTCGTCCATCTTGTCGGACGGCTTGATGGAGATGCCGCCGCTGTCGAAGGTGATGGCTTTGCCGACGAGGGCGACCGGCTTCTTGGATGCCGCCGTGCCCCGGTATTCCAGGACGATGAGGCGCGGGTCACGGGCGCTGCCACCGCCGACGGCGAGGAGTCCGCCGAACTTGCCGCGTTCGAGAGCGCGCTTGTCGAGGACGGTGCATTTGAGTCCGACTTCGCGGGCAAGTTTCTTGGCGTAATCGGCGAGCACAGCCGGGTAGACGATGTTGCCGGGGAGGTCGCCAATGCTGCGGGCATAGTTGCTGGATTCGGCGATGATCTGGGCGCGCCGGGCGGCTTCCTTGGCAGCATTGAGTTGGGAACGGAGCGGGAGGCAAAGGGTGAGGGCGCGGAGGGGGGTGTCGTCGCCGTTCACCGGCTTGAATTGGGTGAAGCTGTAGGTGGCAAGCGTGGCGGCGTCGACCACCTGTGAAACCGCGGCGAGATCCGGTAGGGCAACGGCGGCGTTGTCGAGGCCGGAACTGCGCAGTTTTTTCACGACGAGGCCGGTGGCTTGGCGGAGGACTTCGGGAGTGAAGCCGGTACGTTTGCCGAGGCCGGCGAGGATGAGTCGGGCCGGGGCGAGCTTGCCGCCGGTGTGGAGGACGATGAGTTGTTTGGCGGCGCCGTTGAATTCTTTTGTGCCGACTTGGCGCAACAAGCCGGTGAGCGCGGCGGGGCCGGTGGGGTGTTCGTTTTCGAACACAAAGAGCACAGCCGCAGGCGTGGACTGCGCTAAAATTGACTCGGAGGTCACGGTGATGTTCATGGGCGCGGGATTATAGCAGTGGGTCAAGTCGTGGCAAGCATCGTGCTTTTTCATATCTAACAATTGTCATGACAACGACTATGAGCGCATCATCGTTTGCCTTCGGGAGCCAGTGGCTCAATGAATTTTTCCCGGCGGAGTGGGTCCGGGCGGCTCTAGTTTTGGCGTTGCTGGCGGTGCTGGTGGTCATCGGGCTGTTCACGTATCTCAACCACTACTCCAAGAAGGATTACTTTGGCCGGTGGACGTGTGCGTGGGTGTTCTACGCGGCGTTTCTGAGTGCATCGATTGGGTTGGAGGAGACGCCCGATAACGGATTTCTCGTGATGGTGCGGCGCGCCTGCATCGGGATCAGCGCGCTCTATATGTTTTTCGGCAGCGCGGAGTTTGCGCAGGGCGGACGGAAAGTTCGGGAGTTGTACCTCGGCATTGGAATGATTTTGCTCTGGGCCGCCGTCGCGGCGTTTGTGGTGCGCGATTTGTTGTGGATCACGGTGCCGGTGTTTGTGCTTTTGGCGGCGGCCAGCGTGTTTACCGGCTTTCAGTATGCGCGGCTTCGGCAGCGCTACCGTGGGTCGCGGTTGCTGGCAATCGGGTTCACCTTGTGGGGGCTGCATCTTCTGGGATTCCCGTTCATGGGCTTGGCTGAGGGCGTGGCGGCTGGGGCTTACCTCGTGAGCGCCGTGTTGGCAGTGTTCATTGCGATGGCAATGATGGTGCAGGTGCTCGAGGAAGCTCGCGAGAAGAATGACTCGCTGGTGGATCAATTTCAGAAAGGCCTCGCCCAGTGCCATGCTCTGGAAGAGCAGGTGTCGTTGAGCGAGGAGAAGTACCGGGCTTTGTTTGAAGCTTCCAGCGACGCGGCTTTTCTTGTGGACCTGGAGACGCTGCACATCGTGGAGGCCAACGCCGCCGCGGAGCAGTTGATTGGGGTGCAGACCACACCCGCGGATGCACGAAGCTTTTCCGATGTCTGCCCGTCGCTCCAGCTTTCCGGCAAGAGCATGATGGAGGACAAGAAGCGGTTCGACATGTTGTTCCACCCCGGCAACGAGGTGAAGATTTTCCGGGGCGATGGCTCCAGCGTCACGTGTGAAGGTGAAGCGAAATTGATCCAGGCCAACCGCCGGCCGGTAATGCAGATTCACCTGCACGAAGTCACCGAGCGGAAGAAGATCGAGCAACAGATGCGGAAGTTCGAGAAGCTCTCCGCGCTTGGCCAGTTGATTGCCGGTGTGGCGCACGAGTTAAACAACCCGCTCGCGGTCATCATGGGCTACTCGCAATTGCTCAACAAGCGCACCGATGTGCCGGAGAAGACCAAGGCGGAGCTGAAGAAGATCCTCCACGAGAGCGAGCGCGCCGCAAAGATCGTCCGTAACCTCCTCACGTTCTCCCGGCCACGCGAGCCGGAGATGACCACCGTCCACCTCAACCAGATCATCACCCAAGTAGTTGATGCCTGCGTCCCGGAAACCAAGTCCAACGGCATCCAAGTCGATTTGCGATTGTCGGCGCAGTTGCCGCGCACGAAGGGCGACCCCAACCAGCTCGAGCAAGTTCTCACCAATCTCCTCATCAACTCCGTTCATGCCCAGATGAAACAGAGCACGCCGCGGCGCGTCGAGATCAGCACTCGCGAATACGGCGCATACATTCGCATCACGGTCACCGACAACGGCCCCGGCATCACGCCGGAAGTCATGAGCAAAATCTTCGAGCCGTTCTTTACGACTAAGGCCACCGGCCAAGGTACTGGGTTGGGCTTGGCCATCTCGCGCGCGATTGTCGAGGAACACCATGGCAAAATGTGGGCGCAGAGCGAACCAGACAAGGGAGCGCGCTTCTTCGTCGAACTGCCCATCATCCCGTGCGCCGAGGACCAGCCACCGGCTGACACGCTGTCCAATTTCACCGCTGTCCATCCGGAGGAAGAGATGCTCCAGAACAGCCAGCGCCGCCTCCTGATCGTCGATGACGAACCCGGGATCGTAGAAGTGCTCAAGGAAGCGCTTGGCTTCAGCGGTTACACCATCGACACCGCCTGCAACGGCGCGGTGGCGCTCCAGAAGATCACCCAAGACAACTACGACCTGGTCATCTCCGACCTGCGGATGCCGGATATGGACGGTGAAAAACTTTACCACACCGTTCGCCGGCTCAAGCCCGAGCTGGCCTCCCGGATTGTCTTCCTGACCGGCGACACCGTCAGCAGCAATGCACGCACGTTCCTCGACTGGACCGGCAACCGGTGGTTCAGCAAGCCCTTCAACATGGCCGACCTCGAAGAGGTCATCCACAACTACCTTCGCCCCACTCAGCTCGCAACGATGGTGCAGTAACCCCGCCGGGGTTTGCGATTGCTGAACGATGGGCCGGTAATTATAGTCCAATAGCCAATGGACTTTCCGCCACTCGACTTCACGAAAATCCGCACGATTCCCCTGCAGCGCCGGGCCCACAAGGTGCAGGCTTCCGCGCTCGCGAAGCCATGGGTCAAAGGCGGCAGCCTTGCCCGGTTCCTCGACTCCATTCCTCACATCCTCGTGGCCGAAGATTTCCGGCGCGTCGTGGAGGCCACAGTGACGGCGGTGCGGAACCAGCGTCCGGTCGTTGTAATGATGGGCGCCCACGTCATCAAGTGCGGGCTCAACCCGATCCTCATCGACCTCATGCGCCGGGGAGCCATCAACGCCATCGCCACCAACGGTGCCGGGGCGATCCACGATTTCGAGCTAGCGTTGGCAGGCGAGACCAGTGAGGACGTTCAAACCGGGTTGGACGACGGGACGTTCGGCATGGTGGACGAGACCGGGCGGCTCATGAATACCGCATTGGCCAACGGAGTCCGGCAGGGCTGGGGTGCCGGTCGTGCCCTCGGCGAGGCCATCCGGCAGGCGGGCTACGCGCACAGTCACCTCAGCATCTTGCAGGAAGGCGTCGCCCGGAACATCCCCGTCACCATCCACGTCGCCATCGGCACCGACATCATTCACCAACAACCCACCGCCGACGGTGCCGTGCTCGGCGCCGCCAGCTACCGGGATTTCCAGAACTTCGCCGCCGTGGTCGCCCGGCTCGAAGGCGGCGTCGTGCTCAACATCGGCTCCGCCGTCATTATGCCGGAAGTCTTCCTCAAGGCGCTCACCGTCGCGCGGAACCTGGGCAACGTGGTCGACCATTTCACCACCGCGACGTTCGACATGAATCGCCACTACCGGCCCACCGAGAACGTCGTCCGCCGCCCGACCCACAAAGGCGGCCAAGGCTACTACATCATCGGTCACCACGAACTCCTCGTCCCGCTGTGGGCTGCAGCGGTGATCGAACAACTGGGGTGAGGGCGGAAGGCATGGCGGCCGGGCTTCCGCGACGAATCGCCTTATTCTGTCTCCCCGGTATCGGCGACGCGATCCTGTTCACGCCGGCGTTGAGTCTCCTGCGCCAGGCATTCCCGGCCGCCCGCATCGTTGTCATCACGATGTTCAAGGGCGCCGCCGACATCCTGGAGACGAATCCGGATCTCGACGAGGTGCGGCAGTACGATTTCTTCCACGCCCGGTGGCTCGATGGAATCCGCTACATCCTCGGCCTGCGACGGGAAGGCTTTGACCTGAGTATCATGCCGTTTCCCTCCAACCGCCGGGAATACAACATCGTCAACCGCATCGTCGGGCGGCGCTGGCGGGCAGGCCACCGGTACCAACACCACAACCGGCGGAATTTCTTTTTCCTCCACAACATCGTCGTCCGCGAGGACGGTACGCTTCACAACGTCGAAGAAAACCTCCGGCTCGTTCGTGCGATTTGTGAACGAGTTGGCGTCCCAGTGCCGGCCGCCGAACCTCGACTCAAACTGGTTCTCACACCGCACGACGAGGCGTATGCCACCGAGTTACTCCAGAAGCACTCCATCGATTTCCAAGCGCCGCTGATCGGTTTCCACACCTACAGCAGCACGTTCAAGAACATGCACCGCAAGTGCTGGGCGAAAGAGAATTTTGTCGCGCTGATCCGGCAACTCAGCGCCGAACAGCCTGCAGCCCGCTTTCTGATTTTCTCCGGGCCATCCGACCGGGCGGTGAACCAGTACATCATGCAAAACATCGATCACCGAGTGGTGCTGGTCGAGGAAGCCAATCTCCGGCGCGCCGTCGCCTTGCTCAAACGCTGCCGGGCCTTCGTCAGTAACGACTCCGGGTTGATGCATCTGGCCGCCGCCGTGAACGTGCCCGTCGTCGCCCTCTTCGGCCCCACCAACTGGCGTCGCCTGCACCCGTGGACGCAACGGCAAGTCATTATCCACAAAGACCTCCCCTGCATGCCGTGCTTCTACTATTCCAGCCGTCCCCTCCGCTGTCCTGCCGGCCTCGACTACGCCTGCATGCGCGACATCACTGTCGAGGAAGTAGGGGCTGCGGTCACACGGATGATCGATTGGAAGGAGCCGTTATCCACATGAAACGTCATGCGCTTGGGCTGACTCTGCTTGCGGCTTTGCTCTATTGCGCGTGGCTCGGCGCTCATTGGTTGCCGCTCGACTTTAGCGACAAGGAACTGGCGGGGTTTGTTTCTCGGCTTTGGGATGTGAAGCGGGAGTTGGCGGAGCAGCACCGGCTGCCGTTGTGGACGCCGAGTTACATGAGCGGGTCGAGCTACGGGCTGAACCATTCGCAGGGGTTGTATCTGGTGCCGAGTTTGTTGTTCGCGTTCTTCTGTGAGCCGTTGACGGCGGTGAAACTAACCGCGCTGCTTGCCATCTTTGCTGGTGGTGTGGCGATGTTTTTCTGTGCCCGGTATTTTCTGAAGAATGAATGGGCGGCGGCATTAGCGGCGCTGGCGTTTCTGCTGCATCCCGAACAAATCATCCGGGCGGCAGGGGCGGAGCATCTCGGCATCATCGTTTTCATGCCGTTTGTGCCGCTGACGTGGTTGTGTTTTGCGCGGGCACTGGACACCGGTAAGTTTCGGGACGTGTTGTGGTGTGCGTTGGCCGTAGCCGGTGGGATGTGGGCGCACAACAAGATGGCGTTCGTGAACGTATTGTTTCTTGTGGGGTACTTTGTCTATTGGGTTTGGCCGCGCCGCGCGGCTTTGTTCAAACATCTGCGGACCCCGGTGCTCATGGGTGTGCTGGCGCTTTTGCTGGGAGCATTCTTCATCGTGCCCGGGCTGGTCGAGGCAAAGTACGTGAAATTGTTCGAAGGCGATCCGATCCGGGAATGGCAGAAGAACTATTCTTTCAAAAGCCTGTTCGCGCTGGTCGACCGGGACGGCGCGATGACTCGCGATGCCATTCAGGGGGCACTCCAAAAGGTAAACGCTCGCGGTGGCGTGCGGAGTCAGGAGGAACTCAGCCAAGTCCGGCGCGTCGTGGCGATGCAGTCGGATTCACCAGAGAAGTATGCCGGGATTGCGTTGCTGCTCCTCCTCGCCGTGACGGTGCTGGCAAACCACCGACGGGAAAACCGGGCGTTGTCCTGGTTCCTGACCGGGGCATTGCTGGTGAGCGTGATGCTGGCGTGCGGTTTGAGCAACGTCTGGTCGGCCAACCTCCAAACGTGGGACGCAATCATGGGCGTGGAAGGCGTCCCCGGCTCCGTGACCACCGCGGTCTGGGTGGCGCTGCTCGCGACCGGCGCGTTCCTCGTGCTTTTTTATCGGCGCAAGCTCACGACCAACCGCAAACGGATCATCGCCGCCGGCGCCTTTGCCGCCTTCCTGTTCCTGCCGGCGTTTCAACTGCTGGCGCTGCTGCCGTTCTTTAAGGAGATCCGGGCGCCCTACGTATTTTACGACATCACCGCGGCATTCCTCGGCGCGTTGCTCGCGGGCTTTTTTGTCACCGATGTTCTGAAATCTCGCGTGCCGGTCATCGTGGGTGTTGTCGCGTTGCTCATGCTCATCGACTACTGGCCGTATCAACGCCCCGCCAAGGACAACGGCGTACCGGCGCGCACCCTCGCCAACCTCCGCGCGGCTTACGGTTCGCTGCGTGACGACAAGGAGTGGGTGAAAGCCTACGCGCTCTCGGGCCGGTACTTCCATTTGCTCGGGCCGATGCTCAGCGGCAAACCGCAGGTCTGGGAGGCGTTCTACAACTGGATGGCGCCGAAAGGCACCGGCTATCTCAACACGCAAGCCGGTGGCCAGCCCGCGATGTTCAATCTCCTCGGCGCGCGCTACATCGTCTTCGACAAGTCCGACCCCAACATGGCCGGGGCGGGGCAGACGCTCCAAGCGTACCGGCAATTCTATCCGGTCCAGATTGAAAACGAAGACCTCGTCATCTTCCGCAACCCGAACGCTCATGCCTACGCCACCGCTTACACCACCGCGTCCTCTTACACCGGTGAAACTGCCCAGTCCGTCCCGCTGGCACTGGCACTTTCCGAGAAGAAACAAGCCCTGATCCATCTCGACCAACCGCCGGCCGGCAAGTTCGCGCATGCATACCGGGCGGGCGATACGCCGCTGTTTGGTGAAGGCTCGGTCATTCCGCTGCAAAACCTCGCCTTGTCGCGGCCGTGCTCCGGTGAGGTTCACATTCGCCTGACCTCGCCAACCAGCGGCTGGCTGGTGGTGGCGGAGAGTTACTATCCGAATTGGACGGCCCAGATCGATGGGCAACCGGTACCACTCTATCGCGCCAACTGCGCCCTCATCGGACTTGAGCTACCGGCGGGCGACCACGAGATCACGTTGCAATATCAAGTCCCGCGGCTCTACGCGTTGGCCGGTATCGTGAGCTTGCTGACCTTGCTCGCCGCCGGCGGTTACGCTATTTCTCGATCAACCTGAGCACCGCGTCCGTCGTCGCCTCGCAAGAGAGTGGGGCGGGGGCGTTGGTGATGGCGGTGTCGGGATCCTTTAAGCCATGGCCGGTCAGCGTGGCGACCACGACAGAGCCTTTGGCAAAATAATTCTTCTGCGCCAACCGCACCACGCCGGCCACGGCCGCGCCGCAGGCCGGCTCGACGAACACGCCTTCCTTCGCCGCGACGAGCCGGTGGCCTTCGAGGATTTCCTGGTCGCTCACCATGTCGATCAAGCCACCGGATTCGTCCCGCGCCGCGACCGC
>OMJI01000035.1 GCA_900299315.1 Verrucomicrobiota bacterium
CCCAGTTCCCACAAGTGCTGGCTCGCGTGGTAGAAGTCCAGCACCGGCACCGCGTCGCGCCCGCGATCAGCCACGAGATTCCAAATCCACGGCGCCCCGTCGGCCACCGCCAAGGTGTGACGGGCGCGCCCCAACCCGTGCCGCAGCGCTTCGGAGTGCAGGCGGCGGCCCAACTCCAGCGGCGCGCCTTGCCAACTAACCACCACTTTCTCGCTCAACAGCCCGCGCCCACCGGCCGTGTGCGCGGCCTGCTCGTGACGGTAGTACACGCCGGTCTTCAGTTCGTGCCATTCGACGCGCAGTTGCTGGGTCTTCTTGCGCCCCCAACCCGGGCCGCGCTGGCGGACCTGCCAGCCGTCCACCATGAATACGCCGAGCTCGCTGGCCGCCCGGTGCGGCGCGCGTTCCCGCGCCGGCTGCCCCAACCGCTGTTGCGTTTGGGCTTCGGCGCGCGCCCAGCCGTTGGGTCAAGGCGTGCAGCGTGGCGTCATCGGTCGGGCTGCCCCATTTGCTGGCCACCGCGGCCGCCTGTGCAAACGTGCCGGTCGCGGTGACAGTGAAGGCAAGTTTGTCTTCCCACAGCGGGCTGCTTTGTTGATGCGGCGCGAGTCCCCAGCGTTGGCGCATCGGGCAACCCCAGTGGCCGCGGCCCGGATCCAAACCATAGCAGACGCGCAGTTCAACGACGCCGACGCTGGTGCGCAGGTGCATCGTCTGCCCGCGGGCGTGGTGCACCCGCCGTTGGTCGAGGGGGAAAAATCCGACCGTATTGGTCGGCTTCCGCTTGTAACTTTGCTTGCAGGCGCCGCCGCATCCATTCGCGGCCCTCAGCAAGTACCTCCTGTTCGATCTCCCAGAGGGAGCGCCCCGTCTTCTGCTCCGAGTTCATCTGACAGACCTCCTTGGTTGATGTTGTGACTCGGGTGGGGAACCGTTCACGCCCCGATTATGGTGGTAGTGTCAAGATGCGCCCGGGTTTTGGGAAGGACCGGGGTTGCGGCCGCCAATTGAATTCGCAACGTTGTTCCGGCCAGGATCGACTTCGTTGCGAAGAGGTGGATCGTTGGTTCGAACGGATGGTGTCGGTGTCCGGCGCGATGCTAGAGCGCGTTGAGGAGCCCGCAAAGGCGGCCAATTTTCTCCTGGTGCAACGTCGGGTAGTTGCCGATGTAGCAGCCGAACCGGTGGACGTGCTCGACTTGTGGGTACTGGGCATAATTCTCGTCGGGCAAGATCCGGCGGAGGTAGGGTTGCCGGAGTTGGTTGCCCCCGCCGGCAGTGCCGCGCCGAAACTCAACACCGTGGGTGCGCAGTGTGTGTTCCACTTTCGTCCAGAGCGCCGCATCCGGCCTCCGCAAGACAAGTGTGAACGCGTAGTTGCAGCTCCCTTCGACCATGAAGTCGGTCCGGTACTTCGTTGAGTCGAGGCCGGCGAGGAAGAGCTTCAGATTCTGGGTGCGCCGGGCGTTGTTGGCGTCGAGGCACCGGAGTTGGGAGCGGCCAATCAGCCCATTGATCTCGGTTGGCCGCATGTTGTAACCGGGGTAGGCAAAGATGAAGTCCGGGTTCAGGTCGGGATGCTTTTCGGTCCAGCGCCTGCGGACCGGTTCGGCGCTCGCCTCCCGGACCAAGCCGTGTGACCGAAGCATGCGAACCACTTCGTGAAGCTCAGCGTCGTCGGTGCTGACCATTCCGCCTTCGATGGTGCTGAGATGATGGGCGTAGTAGAAGGAGAAATTTGCGACCCAGCCGAATGTGCCAAGTTTTCGGCCGGCGAACGTGGCCCCGTAGGATTCGCAACAGTCCTCGATCAAGGGGATGTTGCGCGCGGCCAGCTCGTCCAGCAGTCTTTGGGTGAGGGCGTTGTAGCCCAGCACATGGGTGATGAAGACTGCCTTGGTGCGCTTGGTTAGTTTCCGCACTACCTGTTCATCGTCCATCCCGAGAGTGCGCGGGTTGATGTCCACGAAAACCGGGGTATGGCCGCAGTGCAGGACCGCGGCGATGTCTGAAACCCATGTGAGCGGGGGTACGATGATTTCGCCGCAACCACGGGTCTCGCGCAGGGCGGTCAGCGTGATGAAGTTGGCCGATGCGCCGGAGTTGAGCATCACACTGTGCTTGACGCCCAGCCACTCGCTCCACTCGCGCTCGAACTCCCGGACGTTCTTGGCGTGGGTGAGGATTGGGTCGTTCTGCCGGAGCAATTCGATGACGGCATCGAGGTCGGCGCGGGTGATGTTGTTGGCCATCAACGGCCAATTAAGATTGTTGGTCGTCATCGAAGCCAAACGTGTCTTTCACGATATAGCGAGGCCGGTGGCGCGTCTCGCGGAAGATTGCGTTGATGTAGAGACCCAGCACCCCGATGGTCAGCAGCTGGACGCCGCCGAGCACAAGCATCGTAGACATGATGGCGGCCCAGCCGCCCAGGGTGTAGCCGAGGAATTTCATCACGAAGACACCGACCAGCCAGAGGAATGCGCCGCCCGAAACGATGAAGCCGAGGATGAGGGCGATCTTCAATGGGACGTCCGAAAACGAAATCAGCGCCGAATCGAGAAAATTACTGATGACGCGCCAGCCGAGCGTCGGGTAGTGCGTTTCCCCTCCATGCCGGGCCTCGCGGTCGTACAGCACTTGCACTTGTTTGAACCCGACCCAGGTCACCATCCCCCGGACGAACGGCTTGGCTTCGTGCATTTTGAGAAGTTCGTTCACCACACGGCGTGACAACAGTTTGAAGTCACCGGAGTTCGGCACCAGTTCGATGTCGGAAGTCGCTTGGAGGATTCGGTAGCCCAGTCGGGTAATGGCCATTTTCAAGGCGCCTTCGCCGGCTCGGGACCGGCGCGTGGTGTACACCACCTCAGTTTCAGGGTCGGCTTGCCACTTTTCCAGCAGCGACGGAATCAACTCCGGTGGGTCTTGAAGGTCTGCGTCCATGTAAATCACAGCGTCTCCCTTGGCGTAGCGCATGCCGGCCAGGACGCAGATTGAGACGCCGAAGTTGCGCGAGGTGTTGATGACCTTGATGTCATTCTGCCCGGCGGCCAGCTGCTTCAGCAACTCCAGCGACCGGTCGGTCGAGACGTCGTTTACAAAAATCAATTCATAGCGGCGATTCTTCAGCGAGACGCGCAGCCGGCGCACCAACTCCGGGATATTCTCTTCCTCGTTGAAGAACGAGAGCACCACGGAAATCAGCGGGTCTGTCCGGGCGGGGGCAGGCTCAGGCATATTTGCGTTGGAGTTTGTGGGAGGCCATCTCGCGGATGTGCTGTGTGGTCGCTTCGCCGAACTTCTGGCGGATCATCTCCAGATACCGGGGGCTGCTGAAATACGTGTCGAATGCCTTGTCGCGAAATCGCATCACGTCGAGACCGTTGAGGTGTTTGGTCGGCAGGGGCAACGTGTCCACGGAGTGTTGCGAATAGCCCAGCCAGGTCTTCGGTAACGGCCAGCTGAGTTTCATCGCGGTCTGATAAAGCTGGGAGCCGGGGTAGGCCATCGCGCAGTAGAAGTTGGCGAACTCGCAGTTCAAGTCGAGAGCGAGGGCGAGCGTCTCCTGCATGGTCTGGAGATCATCTTCTGGCAGGCCAAAGATGAAGTTGGCAATGATGTAGATGCCGGCCTCGCGTACCTTTTGAGTCGTACGCTCAATCAAGCCGGGGGCGAAATCCTTGTCCGCGTCTTGGCGGACGCGTTTGTCCCCCGCCTCGTAGCCGAACGCCAGCCAGTTGATGCCGGCGCGCTTGAGTTTTTCGACCATATTGTCCCGGACGGTGTCCACGCGGGCGTAGGCCCAGATATTGACCTTCAATCCGCGGCGGACGATTTCGTCGCAGATTCCCTCAACGTGCCGGGGGGTTAACACGAACATCTCATCCGCGATCTTGACGTTGTAGATGCCATACCGGTTCACCAACATCTCCAATTCCTCGCCGATGCGTTGCGGACTCCAAAACCGGTAGCTGTTGACTGTTTCCTTCATGCCTTGCGTGTGTTCGCCACTGCGAAACGGGGCTTGAATGCAGCAGAACGTGCAATGGTAGGGACACCCAAGGGTGGTGTAGAGCGAGGCGTAGGGTTGCCGGCGGTCCGTGTGGCCAAAGCAATGCCAGTTATGCGCCCGGTAAAGATGCATCGGCAGCAGGTCCCACGCGATTCCCGGCATCTCGGCATCCAGCTCGCGCACCAACGGCGCGCCCGCCGTCCGGCGGATTTCCTTCCCCTCCCGGTAATACAGGTCTGGCACCTTTGGCACGTTCAAGTTCCCGGAGCGCAAGCCTTCCAACAGCGCACAGAGCGTGTAGAGCCCTTCGCCCCCGCAAACCCAGTCGGCGGCTTCCTCCTGCAACGTGAGCTCCGGCAGGGACGCGACATGGCCACCGAGCATCAGGACCTTTCGCGCCGGCTGCTCCGCCTTCAACGTCCGACAGATGGCGCTGGCCGACGGCATGACTTGCGTGGAGGCCGATGGGTTGTGACCGTACACGACGATCGCCACGAGCCGGGGGTTCAGGTCCTGCACGACTTCTGCCACCGCCTTCGGGCCAAAGTCCTCCGCGTTGGCGTCCAGAATCCGGACTTCGTAGCCCTTCAACCGCACGAAAGTCGCCATCAACCCCGCCCAGACCGGTGGCTCGATGGCGCTCAGTTCATTCCCGAGCTTCTGGTAGATATCCGTGCGGCTGCCGGGGTTGATCAGCAGCAAATCAATCTGCGGCGCGCTCATGATGGACCCTTCGTGACCGCCTGGAGAATACTCGCTTCGTCAAGTCCGCACAACTTGTGCAACTCGGCGCGATTTCCGACTTCGAACAAGTACCGCCCATCAAACCCGCGCGCTTGAGCGGGAATCCCCAGGCTCAAGATCAGCATATCCAGGCCACCCCGCCGGATAAATCCCTCCTCGAGCGTGATGACTTGCCGGTAGGGCTTGAGTGTCTCGACCAGCAGCTTCTCATTCAACGGCGGAAACGCGAACACGTCCACCACGCCGACCGGCGCTTGCGCGGCCACGCGGAGGGCCACGTGCGTCGTGTAGCCGGTTGCGACGAGGCAGACGCTCTTCCCGCGTCTCAGTTCATGGAAACCGTTCTCGATGCGGGGCGGGGTGTCGTAGATCGTCGGCAATGGTTTGCTGTCGAGCCGGATGTACTTCGGCCGGTTGCTCCGTGGCGTGTACGCAGCAATCTCCCCGGCCAACACCGGATCGCTTGGTGAGAACACCTCGAAGTTCGGCAGCAAGCGCATCAACGTAAGGTCTTCGAGGCAGTGATGGCTCGGGCCAGACAAGTCGTAGCTGATGCCGGCGCCGACGCCGACGATGTTAGCGTTGAGCGGATGGATTTGCGCGGCCATCGCGAGGTTGGTGCGGAGCTGTTCGTAGCAGCGCATCGTCATGAACCCGGCAATGCCGTAGCCAAAGGGCACGAAACCTTCATGTGCGAGACCGGCGACGATGTTGGCGGCGTTTTGCTCGGCGATGCCGACGTTGACGAACCGGTCGCCATAATCCGCGCGGATTTTGTCGAGCATCGGCGCGCCGAAGTCGTCGCTCACGATGAACACGCGTTCGTCCTGCGCCATCAACGTATGCAGGCGCGCGAACAACGCATCGCGCATGGTCATGGGTGTGTTCATTCTTCGGGGCGGAGAATGGCGGCGATCTGTTCGGGTTTCAACGTCTTGATATGGCTCATCGAATCGGTTTCCAAATGCGGCACGCCTTTGCCTTTGACGGTATGTGCGACGATCGCCTTGGGGCGCGGCGTACCGGGTTGACGAAACTTCACGAGCGTGTTGTGGATGGCGACCGGGTCATGGCCGTCGAGCACGACAACCTCCCAGCCGAAGTCGCGGAACTTCTGGTCGAACGGTTCGAGGTTGATGATGTTGCGGGTGTAATCAAGCATCGAGACGCCGTTCGCGTCGAGGATCATCACGAGATTGTCGAGTTTCTGCTGGCCGGCAAACATCACGGCTTCCCAGACCGAACCTTCGCAAGATTCGCCGTCGCCCAGCAACGTATAGACGAACGCGTCCGACTTGCGCTGCCGCAAACCGAGCGCGATGCCGCACGCCATGCCGAGTCCATGCCCGAGCGAGCCGTTGGTAGTCTCGACTCCGGGAATATGCGCGTCCGGTATCCCGCCGAGTCGTGAGCCCGGCTTGCAGACCGTGGCGAGTTCGTCCTTCCCGATGAAACCGAGGTCCGCCAAAATCGGATACAACGCCACGCACCCGTGTCCCTTGCTCGCAAGGAACCGGTCGCGCTTGTCCCACCGGGGATTCTTCGCATCGAACTTCATCACGCCGCCGTAGTACAACGCCGTCAACGCTTCGACCGGCGACAACGACGACGCGATGCGCGTCTCCGGCGCGTGGCTGTGCAACTGGAGTAACTCGCGTCGCACCCAATCGGCTTTCTTTCTCAAGTCAGGTGTCATGATTCGCAGAGGCTCCG
>OMJI01000036.1 GCA_900299315.1 Verrucomicrobiota bacterium
CACACCACTGACGTTCACCAAGAACGGCACCGACCGGCTGGCAGCAGATGTGCGCAAGGAGGCGTCCCGGCCGAAGGAACAGGCGGTGTTGCTCATCGGCTTCAACGGCGTTGACATGAAAAACCCCGACCGGTACGCCTTGGAACTTATCGATGAGGCGTACTCGGGCCAGGGCTCCCGGATTTTCCTGCGTATCCGCGATGAATTAGGGCTCGCGTACTACCTCGGCGCTTATCAACTCGTGGGACTCGACCCCGGCTATTTCGCGCTCTACGTCGGTACCACAGCCGACAAAGTTGCCACCTGCGAGAAGGAACTCTTTGCTGAATTAACCAAGCTACAAGCCGAAGGGCTCACCGCGGAGGAACTCGACCGAGCCAAGAATAGCATCGTCGGCCAGCAACAAGTCCGGTGGCAGGACAACGGCGAACTGACGCTGATTGCCGGGCTGGACGAGCTTTACGGGCTTGGGTATGACTATTACCGGGGTTCGGAGCGACGGTACCGGTCGGTCACAAATGACGACATCAAGCGCGTGGCCAATACCTATTTTGCCGGCAAGCCGCACGGCGTTGTGATCGTGAAGCCCCAGGAGAAATGACATGGCGGAAGTGCAACGCGACACGGTTGGTTCCCGGGAAGACACCCTGCGATTCATGGAATTGGTTTCCCTCTTTCAGATGCAGGCAATGATGGCCTTGGGGAAAATTGCCAACCCGATGACCGGTAAGGCCGAGCGCAACCTCGACGCTGCGCGCCTGATGATCGACACTCTGGAGATGCTGGAGAAGAAGACCACCGGCAATCTCAACGCCGACGAGACACGAATGCTGAAGGCGGCTTTGACCGACCTTCGCATCATGTTCGTGGACGAATCCAAGGCGCCTGACGCGCCGAAGACGGAGGCGTCCAAGCCGGCCGAGGACGAGCCAAAGGTCAAATTCCACAAGAGCTACGGCGAGCAGTAGCCTCAAGCCCGTTTCCGCTCCATCCACCAAGCAATCCAGACGCACGCCTCGTAGAGCACGCACATCGGCACGGCGAGCAGGCATTGGTTCACCATGTCGGTGGTCGGCGTGATGACTGCCGCCACAATGAAAATTCCGACAATGGCATAGGGCCGTTTCTGTCGCAGGAACGCGGCCGTCACGATCCCGAGTTTGGCCAATGCCAACACCACCAGCGGCAACTCGAAGCACACGCCAAAGGCCAAGCTCATGTGCATCACGAAGGCGACGTAGTTCTCGATGACCCACTGCGAGCGGATTCCCAAGTAGTTGTTGTACTCAATGAAGAAATTGAGCCCGGCAGGAATCACACCGAAATATGCCAAAGCCACACCGGCCAGGAAGAGCCCCACCCCGACCACCATGACGGGTGTCACCAGCGACCGTTCGCGCTTCGTCAGCGCCGGCAAGAGGAAATCGGCGAGAAAATACAACAGGAACGGGCACGCCAAGACGATACCGGCATAGGCAGCGAGCTTCATCGCCAGCGTGAAGCCACCTGTGACTTCGAAGGTGTAGAGGAACTGTTGCGGGTCGCCCACCACCCGCTTGAGTGGCCAGATCACCACCGCCAAGAGTTGCCGGGCAAAGAAGAAACAGAGAGTAACCGACACCCCCACCACGGCGACCATCTTGATTAACATCCACCGCAGATCCTCAAGATGATCGAGGAACGGTTTGACAATCGTCGAATCAGCCGACACTGATTCGTCAGACGGCTCGGACTCAGGAGCGCTTTTCGGAGTCACTGGTCGACGCGGGCGGAGTCGGCTTGCTGGCAGTGGTCGAGTCGTCATCCGTGGAGATGTCGCGCGCTGCCTTCTTGAATTCCTTCACGCCCTGCCCCATCGCTTTCATCATTTCAGGGATGCGCTTCGCACCGAACAGAATCAACACGATCAAGAGTATCAGCAGTATCTCGCGGAAACCGATGTCCATAATTCCTACTTTCTGCCGGCACGTTAGCCGGTCACCGGATGACTGTCAAACCAACTACTGGCTCACGGTGATGAACTCACACCGACGGTTCTTGGCCCACGAACCTTCGTCATGACCGAGCTCAGCCGGACGGTCCTCGCCGTAGCTGATGGTCGAGATCCGGTCGGCGGCGATGCCTTTCTTCACCAACTCTTCGCGACAGGCTTGTGCCCGGCGCTCGCCGAGTGCGCGGTTGTATTCCGCCGTGCCGCGCTCGTCGGCGTGACCTTCGACGACAAGCTTCTTGCTGTTGCCCTTCAACGCGCTTGCGACCGACTCGATCTTGCTCATCTCACCGGGTTTTACACGGGAGCTGTCGAAGTCAAAGTACACGGGCTCGAATTCGCCGTGTGAACCCCATTTGCCACCGGGGCGTCCACTGCCGTCCATGCCGATGCCGGTGCCGCCATCGAGCGTGCCCATGTTACCTAGGGCTCCACCAGCTCCGTCGCCTGCAGCACCACCGGCGTTTTTAGGCGCGGCAGGATGTTTGCAGCCGGTCAGGCTGGCGACTGTGAATAGTGCAATGAATGCAAGTTTGGAAAAAAGTTTCATGTGCATGTGCAACGTTGTTCCTCGTTTGAGTCGGGTGTTTGTTCTGGCA
>OMJI01000037.1 GCA_900299315.1 Verrucomicrobiota bacterium
CAGATGCGCAACTTTCTCGACCAGACCGGTGGGTTGTGGGTGAAAGGCGCGTTAGTGGGGAAGGTGGGGAGCGTGTTCACCAGCACCGGCACGGGTGGCGGGAACGAAAGTACGATCATCAGCTTCGTAACCACGTTGATGCATCACGGGATGGTGTACCTCGGGTTGCCGTATGCGTGTCCAGAGTTGGCGGACATCAGCGAAGTGAAGGGCGGTTCCCCGTGGGGCGCTGCGACGATTGCCGGGCCTGATGGTTCCCGTCAGCCGAGCGTCAAGGAACTCGCGC
The DNA here is from genome assembly GCA_900299315.1 of Verrucomicrobiota bacterium. Lineage (GTDB taxonomy): Bacteria > Verrucomicrobiota > Verrucomicrobiia > Palsa-1439 > Palsa-1439 > OMJI01. Next base: position 287 of record OMJI01000037.1, read on the forward strand.
AAGCGCTGTTTCAAGGCCGGCACGTGGCGACGATTGCCAAGAAGCTGAAAGCCTGACTCGGCTCAGTCACACGGCTCGATCTCTGGCCCGGTAGCTTCGGCGGTGCTGGCGTCGAGCAAGACAGTGGAAGCCGGGATGGAGCGGACGAGCCGAATGCCGTTGGCCGAGGTGTCGCCGAGTGCGACTATCGAGTAGGTTTGCAATTCGGCGGAAGCGGTTTCGGAGTCGAGCCGTTTGGGTACAGAGGTGCCGACTTCTTGTTCGTCGGCGCGACGGACACAGCCGTAGGCGGTCTTGAAGTTTTCGACCTCCTGCTGCAGGGCTTTCATGCTTAGGTCGCGTTCCTTCTCCGCCAACTCCAGAACCCAAGCGCGCAGAGTCCGCATGCCCTCGGAATCGGCTTGGATGATCAGTGAGCCCCGCTGGTCCGACATTACGGAGGCGGCGGTGAGACGGGCTTCGTATTGGGCTTGGATCCGGTGGGCCTTGTTTTGGCGGAAGACTTCGAGAAGTAGCGAAAAAGCGCCGTCCTGGCTCTGCAATTCGCAAACTGGATCGCAATACTTGAGGATGCGATGGCGAACAGAGGAGCCGGTCGGCTCAGCGGCGTGGATTGAGAAGGATACAATTCCGACCAAAATAGCAGTGGCGCAGATGACCTGCTTCATGACAACTTCCTCCAACTGATCCAGCCCAGCCGAACCGAGCCGATTCTCCAAGTCAGTTTCCCTAAAACGCTCCCCCCTACAGGGAACGCCTAAAAAGAGCACACCCCACCGGCAAAGTCACGGGAAAGTTTTCCTATCCGAAGGTCAGGCTTTGCCTAACCCGAAAGCGTCGTGGATCGCCTGGGCAGCTTTCAGCGCGTCGGCAAGGCTGATGATGACGCTGATCTTGATCTCGCTTGTGGAGATCATGTCGATGTTCACCCCGGCCGAGGCCAGTGTCTCGAACATCTTCGCCGCGACGCCGGGATGGCTGCGCATGCCGATGCCGACGACGCTGAGCTTGGCGATGCCCTCGGTGGATTTCACGTCGCGCGCGCCGACTTCCTTGACGACCGGCTGAAGAACCTTCGCGGCCTTGGCGGCTTCGTTGGAGGCGACGGTGAAACTGATGTCCGTGAGACCTTTCTCGCTGACGTTCTGCACGATCACGTCGATGTTGATGTTCGCGTCGGCAATCGTCTTGAAAACCTTGGCTGCGATACCGGGTTTGTCGGGTACACCGGCAATGGTGACTTTGGCTTGGTTCTTGTCAACCGCCACGCCGCGGATGACGACATCTTCCATTTTCTGAGTCTCTTCTTTCACGATGGTCCCCGGATTATTGTTAAAGCTGCTGCGCACCTCGAACACGACCTTGAACTTCTTAGCAAATTCTACTGACCGCGCCTGCATCACCTTCGAACCCAACGCGGCCATCTCCAACATCTCGTCGTAACTGATCTCGTGGATCTTCGACGCATTCGGCACCACGCGCGGGTCGGCGGTGTAAACGCCGTCCACGTCCGTATAAATCTGGCAAACATCTGCCTTCACCGCCGCCGCAATCGCAATCGCACTCAAGTCACTACCGCCACGCCCGAGCGTCGTGATCCGGCCGTCTGGCGTCTCACCTTGAAAGCCGGCAATGATCACAATGTTGCCGGCGTCGAGCAGATCGTGGACTTTCTTCGGCGTGATGTTGGCGATCTTGGCCTTGGTGTGAATCCCGTCCGTCACGATCCCGGCCTGCGCCCCGGTCAGGGACGCCGCCTGCGCGCCCAGCCCATGCAACGCCATCGCGAGAAGCGCAATCGTCGTCTGCTCGCCGGTCGCCAACAACACATCCATCTCGCGCTCATTCGGCTCCGGGTGGACTTCCTTGGCCAGTTTGATCAGATTATCCGTCACCCCGCTCATCGCCGAGACAACGGCGACAACCTGATTCCCCGCCTGCTGAGTCTCCAAAACCCGCCGCGCCACATTCTTAATCCGCTCCGGATTCCCTACCGAAGTACCGCCATATTTCTGCACAATCAAAGCCATAACGAGCCCGAATAATCACGAAAGCCGCCCCCGCAACAAGTCAAAAATACACTGGCACGTCGCTTGGGGCGCATCTTGACACTACCACCATCAGGCGGTGAGCCAGAGTTCGTCCCAGTGACCGTTTGTGCGCGCCTCTTCCAAGGCGCACAAGTGCCCTAGGCCACGCGCGGTCCAGAATTGACCGGGCCGTTTGCAGCGACATTGGCGTTGCCGACACGCCGACTCGACAGCGCCGCTGCCAATCGGCCAGCCGCGCGCCGCAATCCGCGCGTAGTGCGTGCGCGCCTCCTGGCCGGCAAAGTAGGCTTGTTCGCGCCGCACCACCGCGCCGCGACTGCCCCGCGGCCGTTTCAACGCCGCCATCTCCGCCAACACCGCCCGCTCTTTTCCGTGTCGCAGCCGATGCCGCCGCGGCTCGACCCACGCC
>OMJI01000038.1 GCA_900299315.1 Verrucomicrobiota bacterium
ACATGAACCCAAAAGAGCCTGTCAGCTTTGTCAGTTGTGATTGGGGCACGAGCCGGTTTCGGCTGACATGGGTCGCCCACGGTCGCCCCGTCCGCTCGCTGCAACGTCCGCAAGGCGTCGGCGTGCTCCGGCAGCGGCGGGACTTTCCGCGCGTGTTGGCGGAAGGATTGCTGGCGCTGCGCGCGCCGGTCGGGTTGCCGGTGGTGATTTCCGGCATGGCCAGTTCGAGCATCGGCTGGCGCGAGTTGCCGTATGCGCGGTTGCCGTTTTCGCTGACGGGCCGTGATACGGTCTGGGCGGAGGTGCAGCCGAACGTGTTTCTCATCTCCGGCGTCGCCAGCGGCGAGGACATCATGCGCGGCGAAGAGACCCAACTGCTCGGCTTGCCGGTGTCCGCCGACGCGCTCGTCATCCTGCCGGGCACGCACTCGAAACACGCGCGGGTGCGCGGCGGCAAACTCGTGGGCTTTCAGACGTTCATGACCGGCGAGTTGTTCGCGGCCACGGCCGGGCACACGGTGCTGGCCCGCTCGGTGGCGGCGCACGCGCCGTTCGATCGTCGCGCCTTCGTGGCGGGCGTGGAAACCGCGCAGCAGTTGCCGGTCGCGGCGGCGCTGTTTCGCGTGCGCGGCCGGGATGTGCTGCAGGGCGTGAGCCGGGCGGCGAACCGCTCGTTCCTCAGTGGCGTCTGGGTGGGCGCGGAACTCGCCGGCTTGCCGGCGCGAACTCCGGTCTGGGTCGCGGCGGCGGCGGAATTGGCCCCGGCGTATGCCACGGCGTTGCGGGTGCTGGGTCGGCGCGCGACGGTGCTGCCGCCCCGGCAGGTCGCCCAACTGGCCTGGCGAGGGCAAGCCGTCCTGCTCCAGCGGATTCGGGGGGCGCGATGAGCACGATACGCGCGGACACGCTGTTTGCGGAGGACTTGGTCGCCAAGTTGGCGGCCACCAGAATCGTCGCGGTGTTGATGGTGGACGATGCCGCGGCAGCCGTGCCGCTGGCGAAGGCGCTGCTCGCGGGCGGCGTGGACGTCATGGAGTTGACGTTGCGCACGCCGGCGGCGCTCGCGGCGTTGCGCGAGATCAAGGCGCACGTGCCGGCGATGACCGCCGGCATCGGCACGATCGTCACGCCCGAGCAAGTCGTGGCGGCGAAGGAGGCGGGCGGCGCGTTTGGTGTCGCGCCGGGGTTGAACCTCCGGGTGCTGGCGCGCGCGGCGGAGGTCGGCTTGCCGTTCGCGCCCGGCGTGTGCACGCCGACGGAAATCGAAGCGGCGCTCGAGGCCGGCTGCCGGGTCCTGAAATTCTTTCCCGCCGAATCGCTCGGCGGCATCCGGACAATCGCGACGATGACCGCCCCCTACGCGCATCTGGGAATCCGCTACATCCCGTTGGGCGGATTGACGCAGGCGAATTTCACGGACTACCTCGCGCACCCCGCCATCCTGGCCGTCGGCGGCTCGTGGATCGCCACGCGCGAGGACATTCAGCGTCGCGATTGGCCCAGCATTACCGCCAAGGCCGCCGCCGCCATCGCCCTCGGTCGCTAGTTCCCCATGAACCTCTCGTTGAGTGCGTCCGCCTGCTACCGGTTCGGAGTCAATTACACCCCCACGCGGCAGTGGTATTACTGTTGGAACGATTTTGACGCGGACGGCATCCGCCGCGATCTGGACACGATTGCCGAACTGGGGGCGGATCACATCCGGTTGCAACTGATCTGGCCGTGGTTTCAGCCGAATCCGAATTGGGTTAGCCCGGCGCATCTCGACCGGTTGCGCACGGTGATGACCATTGCCGGTGAGCGGGGCCTCGACGTTTGCGTGGTGGCGCTCGACGGCTGGCTGAGCGGGTATGCGTTTCTGCCGGCGTTTGGAGGCCGCGAATCGATCTACACCGCGCCGCTGTTTCGCGAGGCGCAGGAGTTGTATTTCACGGAGCTGGCCCGGGCGTTGCAGCCGCTGGCGAACTTCCTCGGGTTCGACCTCGGCAACGAGATGAACTGTTGCTGGCCCGCCACGTGTGCCGAGGGCGACGCGTGGCAACAGTGGGCGCTGGCCCTGCTGGAGCGGCTCGCGCCCGGTCGCGACCACGTCAACGGGGTCGATCACAATCCCTGGTTTGGCGACACCACCTTTTCGCCGGCGGCGCTAGCCCGGCAGCCCCGCCGCGTGGCCATCCACGCGTGGTCGGAGTTTACCGGGGCCTTGCGCCGCGGCGGTCCGCTCGATGCGCCGGCTGTCGGACTGTGTGCGGCGCTGACCACGCTGGCCAAGGCCTATGCCGGTGACCCTGCCAAGCCAGTCTGGATTCAAGAGTTCGGCGCCGCGCCGGACTGGATGCCGGCCAATGTCATTTCGGACTTCCTAGAGCATTCCGTCCGCCGGGCAGTCACGGCGGGAGCGACGTGGTTTACGTGGTGGTGCAGTCACGATTTGGATCGGGGACTGGCGTTCGCGTCATTGGAATACGAACTCGGACTGATCACGCTCGACCAGAAGATCAAACCCGCCGGCTTGCGCTTCCGCGAACTCGCCACCGAGTTTCGCGGTCAAACGCCCGTCGCGCCGGCAGCGGTCCCGCCACCGCCGACCGGCTCGCGCACCGAGGAGGCCACTTGGCGCTGGCTGACCGCGCGTGCTCCCGAGTGAGGAGAAGGTTCCCCACTTTGACATCGACGACGACTGGCTCAAGGAACTCGGCTGGGATTGATCTGACCGGCAACGGCGCGGCGGCGGACGGTTTCAATGAAGGTCACCCCCTCGCGCTTGCGTTGACGATCGCGGCCCAGAGGAAATCAAGCCCCTCGCCGATGGGACACGGAGTTGCGGTTTCGCTATCGGCCGGTGAGTCATCGGGCTTGCCTCCCTGTCGTTATCCCTGTAACTAGAGTGGTCAGAGTATGGGTTTTGACTCCAAACTGCTGACGAACCTGCTCGATCCCCCGATTCTGTTCTTCGTGCTCGGCGTTTTCACCGCGCTCATCAAATCGAATCTCGAAGTGCCGGGACAGGTGGGGAAATTTCTTTCGCTCTATCTGCTGATGGCGCTGGGTTTCAAGGGCGGCGTGGCGTTGAACCATGCCG
>OMJI01000039.1 GCA_900299315.1 Verrucomicrobiota bacterium
GGCAGTTCCATGATGCCGAGCAATTCGTTCAGGAAATCCGGCAGATGATCAAACCGAAATCCAAATCCAAAAACCGCCGATGATTCAAACCCGGGAAAATATCGTCTGGGTGCGCAATGCCGCCGGTGAACTCGAGGCGTTTGACGAGGAGCGTCTGGCTGAATCGGTGCGACGTGCGGCCGGTGCCTCGGAGGACGCGGTGATGATTGCCGACGCGGTGGCGGGCGCTGTTTTTCATTATGCGCGCGATCATGCGGCGGACCGGACAGTGACGGTGGGTGAGATTGCGGAGATGGTGGAGGCGTTGTTGTTGATGCTCGGGTTTGACGAGGCGTCCCAGCAATACGGCGGTGAAATCCGGCTGGATGAACTCGCGGCGCGCAACACGGTGGGCTTTGAGCTGGCGTTCTACGGCGAACTGCGCCAGGCGCTGACGAGCGCGTTGCCCCGGCAAGCGGTGCGGTTGAGCGGGCTGCGGGCGTGCGTGCTGCGGTTGCGCGGGACGCAACGCTGGGGCGTGTCCTGCCGGCGGTTGGCGGAGGAAATCCTCGGGTTTGTCTACGCGCAGGCCGCCCGGGCACGGACGATGAATCTCGCCGTGGTGGAGTGAGGCATGAGCAAGACGATTTTCGGCAAGATCGCTGCGAAGGAAATCCCGGCCAAGCTGGTCTACGAAGACGACCGGGTGGTGGCGTTCCGCGACATCAACCCGCAGGCGCCCGTCCACATCCTGATCATCCCGCGTGAGGAAATTGCCCGGGTCTCCGATACGAAGCCGGCGCATGAAGCGTTGCTCGGGCATTTGGTCTGGGTCGCGTCGGAAGTGGCGCGCCGGGAAGGCGTCGAGTCCACGGGCTACCGGCTGGTGATCAACAACGGCCCTGATGCCGGCGAGAGCGTGCCGCATTTGCATGTGCACTTGCTGGCCGGGCGGGCGTTGGGATGGCCACCGGGTTGAACGGGCTGATCTTATTCGAGGACGAGCATCTCCTCGTCATCAACAAACCCTCCGGCATCAACACCCACCGGCCCGATGTGCATGCGCCGGACGGCATCCACGAATGGCTGAATCGCCGGTACGGTGGCGAACTCGCCATCCTGCACCGGCTCGACAAGGATACGTCGGGAGTGATCGTGTTTGGCAAGACGCGGGCGGCGAACCAGTCGCTCGCGAAACAATTCGAGCGGCACACTCTCCGCAAAGAATATCTGCTCCTCAGCGCGCTGAAACCGAAGCGCACGAAGTGTCACGCGCGGTCGCCCAACACCGAGACTGAGTTCGAGTATCTCGAACCGCATGCCGGGGCGTTTCTCGTCGCGGCGCGGCCGGTCACCGGCAAGACGCACCAGATCAGGTTGCACGCGCAGGAGTGCGGCTTCCCGATTCTGGGCGACACGGAATATGGCGGCGACCCGGCCCCGCGGTTGATGCTGCACGCCCACCGGCTCACGATCGCGCATCCGGTGAGCGGCGACTGGATGACGTTCACGGCGCCGGTGCCGGCGGGGTTTGACGAGATGAACGCACTGACGGCGGCGCGGGAGTACCGGGAGTTGTTGTTCGGCGGGACCGACACGGACTGTTACCGGCTCGTGAGCGCGGGCGGCGATGGGTTGCCGGAGCTGATTGTGGACTGGTTTGCCGGGCAGGCGTTGGTGCAGTGGCAGACGGGGGCGGAGATTGCCGGGGTGTATGAGCGATTGGGTGCCGATGTGGTGTATGCGCAGACGGTGTTGAAGGGCAAACGCACGGAGGCGCGGTTGGTGCGCGGCGAGGCCGGGGAGTGTGTAGCCCGCGAGCACGGGTTGCGGTACCGGATCCGGTTTGATGAAGGCTTGTCGGCCGGGTTGTTTCTGGATCAGCGGGAGAACCGGTGGCGTCTGCTGCGGATGCCGTTGGCCGGGAAGTCGATGCTGAATTGTTTCGCCTATACCTGCGCCTTCTCGGTCGCGGCGGCGCAGGCGGGAGCGCGGACGACGAGCGTGGATTTGTCGCGGAACTATTTGGAGTGGGGGAAGGAGAACTTCGCGCTCAACAGCCTGCCGGTGGAGGGACACGACTTCGTGGCCGGGGATGTGTTTGAGTGGCTGAAGAGATTTGCCAAGCGCGCGCAGCGGTGGGACGTGGTGTTGCTCGACCCGCCGACGTTCTCGACAACGAAGAAGGGGCGGGCGTTCCAAGCGGAGCGGGATTACGGCGAGCTGGTGCAGTTGGCCGCGCCGCTGGTCGCGCCGGGAGGTTGGTTGTTCTGTTCCACCAACCAGCGGACGTTCAAGGCGGAGGAATTTGAGCGGGTGGTTCGAGGCTCAGTCGCAGCGGTGGGGCGGCAAATATCTGACCGGGAGTTTGTGACCCAGCCATTTGATTTCCGTTTTGCCAAGGGCGATCAAGCCTACCTGAAGACGCTGTGGGCGCGTCTGGCAGAGTGAGCGCCTGATTGGCGAGGGCCCCGGCCACGACACCGGCCACGATGCCGATCGGCGTCCCAAACGGCGAATAGGAATGCGTGATCTCCGCCTCCGCCGACGAGGTGGTGGCGGAGACGAACGGGAGCAAGTGTTTGCCGATGGCCGCGGCGTCCGGCAGCTTGCGCATGTCGAGGATCGGCGATTCGGGGAGCCGCTGCGCCAAGCCGGTCAAGTGGGGGTAGAGCGCCCGCAAATCGATGAAGCTGAATTCCGTGGTCTGGCCCGGCAGGGGCTTGGTGGCGCGTTGAAACTCCGGGTTGGCGGCGAGCGTTGGTTTGTGTTCCGCAATCTGGTCGAGCAGCTCGCGCGCGGAGTCGGGCTTGAGGGCGAGGATGAAAAACTCGTCGGTCAGCACATACGTCGGCGCAATCGTACCGGCGCCAATCACCAGCGACCGCAGCGTGTGACCCCGGTAGGACGTCTCGTCCCACGGCGCGGTGAGATCGAACATCCGCAGCACGGTCGGTGCGAGCACGTCGAAAACCTTGTCGAAGGCCGGGCGGGCGGTCGCGGCGTCCTTCAGTTCCGTCACGTAGGCGAGGTCCGGCACCTCGGCGCTTTCCCGCCAGTTCAAGACCCAGGCAGCCTCGGGGCCGAGTTTCTGGAGCAAGTCCTCCTGCAACCGGACTTTGCCGCGGCGGACATCGCGTTCGAAATCGGCAATCGCCGCGGTGGCCTTGGCCATACCGGATTGAGCGAGGGCGCCGGTGATTTCCGTGTACGCCTGCGCGAGCTGGCTGGCGGACGCGAGATAGGCGATGGTGGCCGGGCTGGTAAACGCGAGCGTCTTGCGGGTGATCGGCGTGGTCGCGGTGTGGCCTTGGGGATCGTACCGGGTGATGCGGCGTTCGTGGATGTTGCCGTCCGTGAAGTTCATGCTCAGGCCCATCGACTGGATGGCGGCGAGTTTGCCGAGGGCCTCGGCGCCCTGATTCTGGAACGCCAGCAGTGGCCCGAGCAGCGAGGTGATGGGCTTGAAGTTCAGGTAGGCGGTGAAGTCGGAGTCGGCGCTGGTTTCCTGTAGGAACGATTGGAACGCCGGCGTGCCGGCCAACGTCGGTGTGTCGCGGCGATGCTGGACGAACCGGGCGACGGCATCGCGGAACACGTCTTCGCCGAGCGTGATGACGAACATGGAATGGAGGAATCCGTAGCAGATGGTCGTGGCCCGATCGCGTTGCCAGGCGGAGTAATCGACGCCGAGGTACTTCTTATTGATCAGCTTGGCGGTCGGGTTTTGTTTGCGGAAATTCCGTTCGAAGGTCGAGACGATGACTTTGGTCTGGAGCAGCTTGGTCTTGGTGTCGGTGCCGAAGATGAGGCCGGGCTGGGTGGGGGCGAGCGGGTTGATGTACGTCACGGCGAGGAACACTTCGCCCTGCAGCGTATCCACGATGACGTCGCGCGCGCGTTTGTTGTTGGTGATGTGCGGGGCGCCGATGCTCTGGTCGAGGGCCTTGAGTGGCTCTTCGAGAAAGGCGCGGACGGAAGGTTCTTCCCACAGGGCGAACGCAGCGGTCTGCCGGAAATCCTCCCGGGCTTTGGTGAAATTTGGGACCCGCAAGAAGAGGAGCGTGGAGTCCGGTACGAGTTCCGCCGCGTGCGGAGCTGGCCGGTAGAGGAAGTAGTAAACCAAGCCCCCGGCCGCGGCCACGATCAATAGCAACAGGACTACGATCAGTTTTTTCACGTGATAATGTGGCGATGCTACGCGCAGTTGCCGGGGGCGTCAAGGTTACCGACCCGAAACTTGACACGCTAGATGGGCATCCTATACTCGCCATGCAAATGCAGTTGGGGGATTCTGAACAGATAGCCGATCCGCTGAGTAGTCGCTTCCCACGCGTGGGAAAGGGACACTGGGCGGGTGTCGCGGACGCGGATTGGAATGATTGGCGGTGGCAGCTTCGCCATCGTATCACCACGCTCGAGCAACTGGAGAAGTTGCTCCCGTTGACCAACGAGGAGCGGTTGGGCGTTCAACTGGCCGGGCATCACCTCGCGCTGGCGATTACGCCGTACTTCTTCAACCTGATCGACGTCAACGACCCGGACTGCCCGATTCGCCGGCAAGTTGTGCCGCGCATCGAGGAGATGTCCACCGCGCCGTGGGAGATGGTGGACCCGTGCGGCGAGGATGAACACATGCCGGTGCCCGGCTTGGTACACCGTTATCCCGACCGGGTTTTGTTCCTCGTGACCGACCGGTGTGCGGCGTATTGCCGGTACTGCACGCGGAGCCGGGTGGTGAGCGGAGCCGGTGAGCAACACCTGCACACGGACTTCAGCGAGGCGATCCATTACATCCGGGAACACACCGAGGTCCGCGACGTGTTGTTGAGCGGCGGCGATCCGCTCTTGTTCAGCGACGAACGGCTCGAGCATTTGCTGAGTCAGTTGCGCGCGATCCCGCACGTGGAATTTTTGCGGATCGGGTCGCGCATTCCGATTTTCTTGCCGCAACGCATCACACCAGAGTTGGTGGCGATGTTGCGGAAGTATCATCCGCTGTGGATGAGCATTCATACGAATCACCCGCGGGAGGCCACGCACGAAGTCAGGGAGGCGTGCGCTCGGTTGGCCGATGCGGGTGTGCCGTTGGGGAACCAGACGGTGTTGTTGCGTGGGGTCAACGACGAACCGTTGGTAATGAAGGAACTCGTCCACAAACTGCTGATGATGCGGGTGCGTCCGTATTACATCTACCAGTGCGATCTGGTGAAAGGGACGCATCATCTCCGGACCTCGGTGCGCCGGGGGCTGGAAATCATGGAGGCGTTGCGCGGTCACACGACTGGCTACGCGGTGCCTCAATTCGTCATCGACGCACCCGGGGGCGGCGGCAAGGTGCCGGTCGCGCCCGAGTACGTTTTGGCGCACGATGAGGAACGGATTCTCATCCGTAATTACGAAGGCCAAGTTTTCGAGTACCCCGAACCGACCGAACTCACGTCCGTTGTTCCTCCCGCACCCGTGGGCACACGGGGAGAGGCAGCCGTCCTGGCCATCCGCAGCACGCTGGTACAGGACGCGCTTCCTTCCGAATGCGTGGAGGCAGCACATGGACGCCATAGCTAGCCGGTCGGCGGAGATCCATTTTGGATTGGCGTGGAACTGGGAGTTCGACCACGACTTCGTCCAACTGCTCGACAAGTGTTGTCTCCATGCCGGGGTGCGCTGCTACCTCATCGGCCCGCACAACCTCCAGCAGACTTATCTCGAAGTGCAAAACGATGAGCGCCGCTTCCTGTGGTGCCTCGACCGGGCGAGCGACAACGATGATCGGTTCCTCCAGTTCAACAAACTGCTCCAGTCCAAGGGCACCAAGTTCATCAACGCCCACCACCACTACCAGCGCTCCATCGACAAGGCCAACATCCACGGTGACCTCCTGCTGCGCGGCCTCCAACTCCCGCTCACTGTCATCCTGCCGCCGGCCGAGGCCGAGCCCGAGATCGATCCACGCATCATCGAGCCGTTCCTCAAACCCTTCGTCGTCAAACCTGCCAAGGGCGGCGGCGGCGTAGGCGTTTCTCTCAGTGCGACCGAGGCGCTCCACGTCCTCCAAACCCGGTCGAAGATGCGCAACCAGCGGTTCCTCATCCAGCAACGCGTCGAGCCGCAAATCCTCAGCGGCCGGCGGGCTTGGTTCCGCGTCTACCACGTCTGCGGCAGCATCATTCCGTGCTGGTGGGACGACAAGACGCACCGGTACGCCATCGTCACCCCGTCCGACCAAGCCGTCGTAAACATCGAGGAGTTGTCCCGCATCACTAAGATTGTCGCCGAGGTTGCGCAACTCGATTTCTTCAGCACCGAGGTCGCCCTCGACCGCGACGGCAAATACATCGTCATCGACTACGTCAACGACCCCTGCGACATGCGGCTGCAGAGTAAATATTTCGACGGCGCGCCGGATACCGTTGTCCGCCAAATTGTGGATTGCATCACCGGCCACATGAAACGCCAGCTTGCCGGCAACCACACCGGCACGCCCGACGAAGTCGTCTACTGGCCGTAATCACTTCGCCAGCATTCGGACCGCGACGATCACGCCATACACCACGACCGCGCCGCGCAACAAACGGGGCGACATCTTTTGCGCGGTGCGGGCTCCGACGAAACCACCGGCAACCGCACCGGTGACCATCAGCAAGGCCACCGGCAGCACGGCAGCGCCGACCGTGATGAAGTAGACGACCGCGACGCCGTTGATGATGGTGGCGAGGAGATTCTTGAGGGCGTTGGCCTCCTGCAAGTTTTCCGGCAGGAAGATCGCCATCGCGGCGAGCATCAGGATCCCAATGCCGGCACCGAAGTATCCTCCGTAAACCGCAATCGCGAACTGACAGAGCCAGAGCGCCGTGGCGTGTTTCTTCGGGTGCGCGGCGGCGCGGGCGCTCATCCACCGGCCGATGGGTTCGTTGAGGACGAGCAACGCGCAAGCCATCAGGATGAGGTAGGGGACAATCTCGCGGAATGTTTCTTCCCGGGTATGGAACAGCAGCCACGCCCCGGTAAGCCCGCCGACCAAGGAAGGCAGCCCGAGCAATGTGATGAGCCGGCGGTTGGGCGCGAGTTCGCGCCGGTAGGCCCAAGCGCTCATCACCGAACCCGGCCAGAGCCCGACGGTGCTGGTGGCGTTGGCCGCGATGGCCGGCATCCCGCCGTAGAGCAACGCCGGGAACGTCAGCAATGTCCCGCCACCGGCGATGGCGTTGATGAAGCCCGCGCCGAATGCTGCGACGATACTCAGCCAGTAAACCGTCATGGAGGTTGCGGAGAATAACAAAGTTCTGTTAGCGTCGCCACCTCATGCCATCTGTCATTCTCAAAGCGGGTAAGGAACGTCGCCTCATTGCCGGTCATCCATGGATTTATGCAGGGGAGATCGACAAGATTACCGGCGACGTGCGCGATGGCGACGAAGTGGACATCCGCGATTCGAAGGACCGGCATCACGGCCGGGGTTTGTTGAATCGCAAGTCACAGATCACCGTCCGCCGGTTCACCACCGGCAAGGAGGAGTTGGACGAGGCGTTCTTTCGCGGACGCGTCGAGGCGGCGCTGGCTTACCGGCGGAGTTTGGGATGCGGCGACGCCTACCGGGTTGTCTTTTCCGAGAGCGACCAGCTACCGGGCTTGATCATCGACCAGTACGGCGATTGCGTCGTGTTTCAGGCGTTGACGCTCGGGATCGAGGCGCGCAAGCCGTGGGTGATCCGGATCATCAAGGATTTGCTCAAGCCGCGCGCGATCATCGAACGCAGCGACGTGCATACCCGCCGGCTTGAAGGCTTGGAGGAAGCGAAGGGGGTGGTCTTCGGCCAAACGGATGGCCGGGTGACGGTGGTGTGTGCCGGGCTGCGGCTCGAACTGGATTTGCTCGAAGACCAGAAGACCGGCTTCTTCCTCGACCAGAGCGATAATTACCGGGAAGTGGCGGCGCTCGCGGCCGGGCGGCGGGTGCTGGATTGTTTTTCGTACCACGGCGGTTTCGCGCTGGCGGCGGCGGTGGGCGGGGCGAGTCGCGTCGAGGCGGTGGAGATTTCGGAGCCGGCCGTTTCCCGCGCCAAACGCAATGCGGAGTTGAACGACGCGGTCGGCAAGATTGAGTTCAACTGCGCGAACGCGTTCGACATTTTGAAGAAGTACGACAAGGAGAAGCGCCAGTTCGACATGGTGGTGCTGGACCCGCCGTCGTTCACGCGGACGAAGCAGAAGGTGGACGACGCGACGCGCGGGTACAAGGAGATCAACCTGCGGGCGTTGAAGATGTTGCCGCCCGGCGGCGTGCTGGCGACGTTCTCGTGTTCGCATCACATCCACTGGGAATTGTTCCGGGCGATTCTGGTGGACGCGGCGGCGGACGCGCGCAAGCCGGTGCGGTTGTTGCAGACGCTCACGCAGGCGCGCGACCACCCGATTCTGCCGGCGATTCCCGAGACGGAGTATTTGCGCGGGTTGTTGGTGCAGGTGCTGTGAGGAAAACAGTTGCCTTCACCAGAAATGACGCTAGATAGAATGAGAGCAGGACAGGAGAGAGCTTATGGCCAAGACAGCCAAACTGGAAATCGATGGCAAAATCTATGAACTGCCGGTGGTGATCGGGTCGGAAGGCGAGCATGCGGTGGACGTGTCCAAGTTGCGGGCCGATACCGGCTACATCACGCTCGACGATGGTTATGGCAACACCGGCTCATGCGTCAGCAACGTGACCTTCATCGATGGCGAGAAAGGCATCCTCCGCTACCGCGGCTATCCGATCGAGGAACTGGCGGAGAAGTCCACGTTCATCGAGACGGCGTTCCTGATCATCTACGGGCATCTGCCGACGAGCGCCGAGTTGCGGAGGTTCTCCGACTTGCTCACGCAAAACGAGCTGCTCCACGAGGGGATGAAGTTTCACTTTGAAGGTTTCCCACCCAACGCGCACCCAATGGCGATCCTCTCCTCGATGATCAACGCCGCGAGTTGCTACCACCCGCGCTTGATGGAAGGCTACAACCCGTCCCACTTCGATTTGCAGGCCGCCCGGCTGATCTCCAAGGTCCGTACCATCGCCGCCTTCGCTTACCGGAAATCGCGCGGCTTGCCGATCAACTATCCGAAGCCGGTCTACAAGTACACGGCCAACCTCCTGCACATGATGTTCTCGGAGCCGTATCAGGACTACGACCTCAAGCCCGAAGTCGTGCGCGCCCTCGATCTGATCTTCCTGCTCCACGCCGACCACGAGCAGAACTGCTCCACGTCGACCGTCCGCATGATTGCGTCGAGTCGCGCCAACCTGTTCGCCTGCGCGGCCGGTGGCGTCTGCGCGTTGTGGGGACCGCTCCACGGCGGCGCGAACCAGGCCGTCATCGAGATGCTGGAAGAGATTCACAAGGAAGGCGATGACGGCTCGAAGTTCATCGTCGCGGCGAAGGACAAAAAGAGCGGGCGGCGGTTGATGGGGTTTGGCCATCGGGTCTACAAGAACTACGACCCGCGCGCCAAGATCATCAAGGAACAGTGCGACAAGATTCTCAACTCGCTCCACATCACCGATCCGTTGCTCGACATCGCCAAGCGGCTTGAAGACGCCGCGTTGCACGACCCCTATTTCATCGAGCGGAAACTCTACCCGAACGTGGATTTCTATAGCGGCATCATCATGCGCGCGATTGGGATCCCGGTCGAGATGTTCACGGTCATCTTCGCCATCGGCCGCATGCCGGGCTGGATCGCGAACTACAAAGAGATCATGGACGAGAAGACCAGCCGCATCTACCGGCCGCGCCAAATCTATACTGGCGCGACCGAGCGGAAGTACCTCCCCATCGAACAACGCACCGGCGCCTAAGCCGGCGGGTTCCACCAGCACGCGCCTTTACCGGCCATAGCGGTTTGTGCCCGGGCGCGAATGTCGGCCATGCTTGCTGGGGTCAGCGGTTGGAAACGTTGGTATGCAGCCAACGCGGCGTCCTGCTCGTTGGGAAAACTCAGTCCCAGCAACGCGACGTCCGGGTTGCAGGTCAGCGTATAATGCAGGCACTCCGCCACGGGCAGATGAGGTAGCAAGGGTGTTGTGGTGCCACCGCCCGAACTAACCTTGCCGCGCGGGCGCTGCTGCAGGGGCCGGTTGTAGCCTTCCGTGTCGCCGAGAAGCTTGCCGGCTCCGAACGTTTTGAAGCAGACCGTGCCGACGCTGCGCTCCCGCGCCAGTGGCAGGCAATCCTCGATGTACCGGGCATCGCAATATGGCCCGACAGGAAACATCACGACGTCGCACAGGCCGGACAAGATGGCTTGGTGGACGGCGACCGGGTTGTGCGACGAGATTCCGCGGAACCGAACCTTGCCGGCTTTGACGCAGGCGTCGAGTTCGTCAAAACGCAGCGCGGCGAAGTCCGGTGCGCCGTGGAATACAAAAGCGTCGACGTGGTCCAGCCCTAGCCGTTGCAAGCTGGCATCCACTTGCGGGCCAACCGGCTGGTCGAGATGATCGATCTTGTCGATGACGAACATCCCGTCCCGCCGGCCGCGCAACGCCGCGCCGACGATTTCCTCGCTGTAAC
>OMJI01000040.1 GCA_900299315.1 Verrucomicrobiota bacterium
CCGGTTGCGGCGATGAATCGCCGCACTACGAACCCTGCCGGGCTACGGCAGCTTGATCCACTTCTTGGTCTTGGCGGACTTCTCAACCGCTTCGAGCACGACTTGGTTTTGATACCCGTCCTCGAAGGTCGGCTGGATTGATCGCTTGTCCACGACCGCATTCACGAAGTCGGCCACCGCATGGATGAAGGTGTGCTCGTAGCCGATGATGTGGCCCGGTGGCCACCACGCCCCGGCGTAGGGATGGATTCCCTCGGTGACGATGATGTCGCGGAAGCCACGGCGGTCGGCGGGGTCTTCGTTGTTGAAGTACTGGAGCCGGTTCATGTCTTCGAAATCAAACGCCACGGAACCGCGGCTGCCATTGATCTCCACCTGGATGCCGTTCTTGCGACCAAGCGCGAACCGGGTGGCTTCTAGATTGGCAATGGCGCCGTTCTTGAAGCGGCCGATGAACAGCGACGCGTCGTCCACCGTCACCTTCCCCATCTTGGCCGAGCCCTTCGCCGACAACCCGCCTTGCTGGCTGGGCAGCGGTCGCTCTTTGATGAAGGTCTCCATCAAGCCGCAGACCTCGCTGAACTCGCCGACGAGATACCGGCCGATGTCGATGATGTGGGCGCAGATGTCGCCGTGCGTGCCCGAGCCGGCAATCTTGCTCTGCAACCGCCAGACGAGTGGGAAATTCGGGTCCACAATCCAGTCCTGCGCGTAGCGGGCCCGGTAGTGATAGATCGTGCCGAGATCACCGGCCTCAATCATCTTCTTGGCCAAGGCCAGCGCGGGGATGCGCCGGTAGTTGTGGCAGACCATGTTGACGACACCGGCTTTCTTCACCGCGTCGAGCATCTGTTTCGCCTGCTTCGCGTCGAGCGCGAGCGGCTTCTCGCAAAGGATGGCTTTGCCGGCCTTGGCAGCAGCGATGGCGATCTCGGCGTGTGTGTCGTTCGGGGTATTGATGTCGACGATGTCGATCTGCGGGTCGTCGATGACTTCCCGCCAATCGGTCACGAACTTGTCCCAGCCGAACCGGTACGCCATCTCGGAGACGCCGGTTCGGTCACGGCCGCAGATCACCTTCATGACCGGGCGCGCTTTGAGAGTGAAGAATTTGTCGGCTTTCATCCACGCATTCGAGTGCGTGCGCCCCATGAATTTGTAGCCGATCATCCCAACGTTCAGAGTCTTTGCCATCGCCGTCCTCCGCTGATAAAAGGGGTTGAAAGTTGTCGCTAAACGCGGATACTGCTACCCCAACTTCAATCAACCACGCGAGAAAAATTTAGGAAACGAACCATGACCAAGCCCCACGTTAAGTTGCATATCCCTGGCCCAGTGGAAGTTAGCGCGGACACGTTTTGCGCAATGAGCCAACCCATGATCGGCCATCGCGGCACTGGATTCCAAGACCTTTACGCCAACATCCAGCCCAAACTCCGGCAGGTGTTGAACACCCAAAACCCGGTCTTCCTCTCCACCTCCTCCGCCTGGGGCGTGATGGAAGCCGCAGTCCGCAACCTCGTCGGCAAGAAAGTTCTCAACTGCTGCTGCGGCGCGTTCTCCGACAAGTGGCTCGACGTGTCGAAGCGTTGCGGCAAGGAAGCCGAGGCGCTCAAGGTGGATTGGGGGCGTCCAATCCTGCCGGAACAAATCGACGCCAAGCTCAAGACCGGCCAGTTCGACGCCATCACCCTCGTCCACAACGAAACCTCCACCGGCGTCATGAACCCGCTCGCCGACATCGCGGCCGTCATGAAGAAATACCCGGACGTGATGTTCGTCGTGGACACGGTCAGCTCGATGACCGCCATCAAGATTGACACCGACGCGCTCGGCATCGACGTGATGCTGGCCGGGGTGCAGAAGGCGTGGGCGTTGCCGCCCGGCCTCGCGATCTTTGCGGTGAGCGACCGGGCCTTGAAGAAAGCCGAGACCATTCCTGGCCGCGGCTACTACTTCGACTTCCTCGAGTTCAAGGCGAACCACGACAAGAACATGACCCCGTCCACGCCCAGCATCCCGCACATCTACGGCTTGCAGTTCAAGCTCGACCAGATGCTCGCCGAAGGTCTCGACAACCGGTACGCCCGCCACCTCAAGATGGCGCAGATGGTCCGGGATTGGGCCAAGAAGAACGGCTTCGAGCTGTTCCCGCAAGCCGGCTACGAGTCCGTCACCCTCACCTGCGTGAAGAACAACCGCAACATCGACGTCGCCAAGTTCCAAAAAGCCATCAAGGACAAATACAAAGTCCTCATCGATGGCGGCTACGGCCAGATCAAAGGCAAAAGCTTCCGCATCGGCCACATGGGCGACGAAACGCCGGACACGATTGCCCAACTTCTCCCGATGCTAGACGATTGTCTCAAGGGCCTGTGAAGCCAGCCGTCCTCGACACCATCGCGCAGCTCATCGAGCATCGCTTTGGTGTCGTTGCGGAGCAGAACAGACGTTTCGATTGGCCGACCGGCAGCGTGACCGCGGATTTGTACCTGCCGGCACCTCTGCACTGCGTCGTCCAGCTCGACGATCCAAATCACTGCACCCGGCAACGGGCGGCCACGATCCGCGCGTACTCACCGGATACCCCGCTCAACTACGACGTCCGCCGGTACCTTGCCGACACGCGCGACGGCGACACGGCGTTGGCGGAAGCGGATGCCCGCGCCGATCTGCTGCCGTTGCAATACGGGCTTAACCCAACCGTCCGCATCCGGTACGATGAAATCACCGAACCGCTCGACGATTGCATCATTGCCCTGCTCGCCAAACGCTTCGCCTACCATGCCGGCACGACGTTCCAAAAGATGATCGACACCGCCGGCGCCAAACCGCACTCAACGGATCACTGGAGAAACCTATGAAACGCATCATCCCCGCCCTGCTGCTCGTCGCCCTTGTCACCATCTCCTGCCGGTCGACCTACTACGCCGTCTGGGAGAAACTCGGCCGCGAGAAGCGCGACCTGCTGCGCGGCAACGTCGAAAAAGCCCGCAACGAACAGAAGGAAGCCAGCGAGGAATTCAAGGACGCGCTCACCCAGTTGAAGGAACTCACCAAGTTCGACGGCGGCAAACTGGAGAAGGCGTACAACCAGTTCAAGGGCCAGTACGACGACTGCGCCGCACGCGCCGAGGCAGTCCGTGGCCGCATCAAGAAGGTCGAAGTCGTGGCCGGTGACCTGTTCGCCGAGTGGGAAGCCGAGATGAATTCCATGCAGAACGAATCTCTTCGCGCCAACAGCCGCGAAAAACTCCGCGAGACCAAGCAGAAATACGAAGCGCTCCACGCCTCGATGAAGAAAGCCGAGCAAAGCATGGAGCCGGTGCTGGTTCAGTTCCACGACTACGTCCTCTACCTCAAACACAACCTCAACGCCCAAGCCATCGGTTCCCTCAAGGGCGAAGCCGCCAACATCGAACTCGAAATCGGCAAGCTCCTCACCGAGATGAACAAATCCATCGCCAAAGCCGACGAGTTCATCAAGGGCATGGAGTAGCAATCCGGCCCCCTGTAGCCGAGGCGTAAGCCTCGGCCGAAGCTCACGCTTCGGCTACAATTGCCGGCTGCTTGACTTCCCCTCCCCACCGGCTCACCCTCCGGTGAGATGATTCCCCGGCACCAACGCATCCTGCACGTCGACGGCGATTCGTTCTTCGCCTCGTGCGAAGTGGCGCTGGACCGCAAGCTGCGCGGGAAGCCGGTCTTTGTCGGCGGTGGACGGCGCGGCGACGGGATTGTAATCGCGGCTAACTACATCGCCAAAGGCTACGGCATCACCACCGGCATGGCGTGTTTCGAAGCGAAGCGGCGTTGCCCGGGCGGCGTGCTCGTCAAACCGCACTACGATGAATACCGGCGGTTGTCGGTGGAGCTTTTCAAGCGCGTCCGCAACTACACGCCGCTGTTGGTGCCAACTTCCATCGACGAAGGCTTCCTCGATTTCACCGATTCACCGAAGGTTTTCGGCTGCAAAGATGCCGCCGAACTCGTCGCGCGGATGAAACGCGAGATCAGCGAGGAAGTCGGCGTACCCGTCTCCGCCGGGTTGGGGTACTCCCGGTGGATCGCCAAGCTCGCCACCGAGAAATGCAAGCCAGACGGCTTTTACGAGGTACCGGCTGACCGCGAACGCGAGTTTCTCCGCGACATCCCGGTCGAGGACCTACCCGGCATCGCCAAGCGCCGGATGCGATCGCTGCATGCGCTGGGGGTGTGGACGCTCGGCGACATCGCGGAGTTGCCGCTGGGATTGATGGAGAAGCGGTACGGATTCCTCGGCTTGTCGCTCTGGCTGCTGGCGAAGGGAGAGTTTCACGAGAGGCTTTCGCTCGCCAACAAACCCCGGTCGTGCATCGGCAGTTCCACCACATTGCCGCGCGACGAACCGGATTATGCGACCGCCCTGCTCTTCCTGCTCGACCAGACCGAGCGCGTCATCACCACGTTCGTCCGCGAAAATCTCAAGGCCAACGAAATGGGCGTGTACGTCCGCTTCAAGGACATGACCGGCAACGGCGGGAACGTGAAGCTACCGGGCGCGCTGTTCGAGCCGCGCACCATCAACCCGCACGTCGAGACCGTCTTCCGCGCGTTGACAGCCTGGCAGACACAACCCATCCGGCAGGTCTGCATCAATTTCTGGAACCTCGAACCGCTCGATCTCCAACCGAAACTGTTTGGCGACGACGCCGAGTATCAACGACGGCAACTCCACCACGCCCTCGAAGCGCTCGAAGCCCGGTACGGCAAGCAGAGCGTGAAGACCGGTACGCGCCTGTTGCTCGAAAAAGAAGCCGCCCACCTCGTCTCCAACAAAGCCAAGTGCCCCTTCATCCCCCAACGCGAGATGGAATTGAAGATGGAAGCCGTACCGGAGGACGTCTACGAGTTGCAGTATGAGGAAGAGTGGCAACCGCTGGAAAACGATCCCCACCCCGACCCGCTCGCCCTGCCCCGCGCTTGGGGCCGCTCCACGAGCCGACCGGGCAAGTTCATTTGACCGGGATCAGCACTTCGTTCCGGCGGAAGAATGATGGCATGAACGGCGGGTCGTAACGGGCCCACACGGCAGCGCCGGTCGGAGAAAGTTTTTGAGCGGCGATCCATTCCCGGAGTCGTTGCTCTTCGCTGTCGTAGAGACTGCGCGTCCACCGGCCTCTGTACCGGACACTCGCCATCCGCTGCGCGGGAATTTGCCGGAGCGTCACCTGCGCGTCCTTGGGCACCGGCGTGGTGGCTAATTGGTGGTCGGCCGGCATCACAAACCACACCGTCCAGCCGTTCGTCGCTGCCTGCTGACCGACCGGCGCGGTCATCGCAATCTTCTGCTCGGCGAGGTTGTTGCCGGAGATGAACTGGAACAGTCGGCCAAACGCCCGATTCCCGGCTTCGGCCATGTCCCCGGCCACAATCGTCTCCGCCACGACCTGCGGGTCGTACTCACGCAGCTCGAAATCGCCATCGGCTTGGATGACTTTGTATTTTGCCTCTTCAGTGGCCATGACAGTACCGGCCAGCGCCAACCCGATCAGGGCCGGGAGCCAGCGTTTCACAATTTCCCTTTCGTGCTCGGCAGCCCTTTTACGCGCGGGTCGCGTTGACAGGCCAGATCAAGCGCCTTCGCCAGCGACTTGAAGACCGCCTCGACGACATGGTGGGGTTCCTCGCCCCGCAACACGTCCACGTGCAAATTACAGCGCGCTTCATTGGCAAAGCCCTGAAGAAATTCCTTCGTCAAACCCACGCGGTAGTTGCCGAGTTCGACATTGGCGATGTCCTTCCACACTTTGCAGGTGAAGACAAGGTAAGGCCGATTGCTGAAATCGAGCGCGACCCGGCATTGCGCGAGAGTTTCATCCATCGGCACCAGCGACCAGCCGTATCGGCGGATGCCCTGCTTGTCGCCCAGCGCCTGAACGACCGCCTGTCCCAGTGCAATGCCGACATCCTCAACGAGATGGTGAGCGTCCACATCCAGATCGCCGGTCGCCTTCACCGTCAGGTCGCACAGCGAGTGCTTGGCGAGCAACGTGAGCATGTGATCGAAGAACGGCACCCCGGTCGCGACTTTCGCTTTACCGGCTCCGTCGATGTTCAACGCGAGCGTGATTTGTGTTTCAGCAGTATGTCGTTGGATCTTAGCGGAGCGTTTCACGGGTAGCCTCCAAGAATGCGTTCATCTCTTCATCGGTGCCGATGCTGACGCGGGCGAAGTCGCGGATCCGGTCGGCGTCCCACCAGCGGACGAGGATTTTACGAGCGCGCAATTGCTCGAACCATTGCCGGGCGGTCAGCGGAGCCGGTGGCTTGGCGAAGATGAAATTGGTTTGGGACTGGTGGACGAAGAATCCGAGCGCGTGCAGGTGGTGGCTGGTTCGTTCCCGGGTGGCCTTCACCTTGCGGATCGCGTCGTCGAAATACTCCCGGTCATCGAGTGCCGCCTCGGCGGCGAGTTGACTTAGCCGGTTGACGTTGTAGCTGTCTTTGACCTTGTTCAGTGCGCCAATCAGTTCTACCGAGCCGGTCGCCCAGCCGATGCGCAGGCCCGCAAGGGCGAACGACTTCGAGAAAGTCCGCGCTACGAGCACGTTCGGATACTCGCGGGCAAAATCGAGGCAGTTGTCGGCGGCGAAGTCCACGTACGCTTCGTCGATCACGACGACGCCGGTGGTCTCCTCGATAACGCGTTGGAGTTCGACGCGCGGTAGCCAGACGCCGCTGGGGGCGTTAGGTTGCGTGATGAACAACAGTTTCACCCCGGCAAGTTTGCTCAACAACGCCGGGTGCGCCTCGATCTGGAAATCATCCGCAAGAGGCAATTCCACCCGGACGCTGCCCTGAATGTCCGCGAGTACCGGGTACAGCGAATAGCTCGGCGAGAAATACGCCAGCTTGTCTCCCTCACCACAAAAGGCACGCACACACAGGTTCAAAATGTCGTCACAACCATTGCCGGCGACGATCTGGTTCGCCGGGAGGTCGTAGCGCGTGGCCAACTTCTCGCGCAACGCAGCGGCGCTGGGGTCCGGATACAGGCGGAGCCGGGGATTCAATGCGCCGCGGAGTGTCTCCGCAACGCGCGGTGACGGCGGATACGGATTCTCGTTCGTGTTGAGTTTGATGAGGCCGGGCACCTTCGGTTGCTCACCGGGCACATAGCCGTGCATCTGATCAATATTGCGGCGGAGATAGCTCATGCAGGTCGATTCGTACGGCATCGTATCTGACGCGGCAGTGCAGGGCAAGTGCTCGCAAATGCTTGTGACAATGCGACGCGGTTGCTACGCTGACGGCCGCATGAATGAATCCGACGCATCACTCACTCTCTCCACCGGCGAAATGCGGCGCATCAAGCTTTTTGCCACCTGAGCGATCAGGACTTGGAAACCTTGGTCGGCTTTCTCCAGGTCGAGCGGGCCAATCCCCAGCGACTTCTCTGCAAGCAAGGCGACGTCGGTGACAGCGCCTTCCTGATTTTGCGGGGGGAAGCGCGCGTCAGTTACATCACCAACGGCGTGGAAACCATGCTGGCAAAACTCGAAGCCGGTGACTATTTCGGCGAGGTTTGTCTGGTGGAACCCGGTGTGCGCTCGGCGGACGTCAAAACAACATCCGAATGTCTCTTCCTGAAGCTGTCTCACGCCGCATTTCAGCAAATCATGGAGTCGCATCCGAATCTGGCCGCCCGGCTCTTGGCGGCCATCATTCGCATGACCGCCGCCCGCTTGCGCACCACGAACAAGCGTTTTGCCGACTCGATGTTGATGGCTCGCGCCTGGGCGAAGTGACGTGCGCGTCCAACCTTCCACCGGGTTTTTTTAAAAAAAATCCTGCAACGCGCCAACCCGCGTCGGCATCTGACGGGAAATCGTACGCGTCCCCAGAGGGACGCAAGGCACAGCGGGGCAATTGGGTGGCGACCGGCCGTGCTGGGGAATAAATATCCGCCGCCTCATAAGGGATAGTCACATGAAAATGATTCGGATGCTTCTCTCAGTCTTCGCGGTCGCGATTGGACTGGTCACCATTCCACAACTCCACGCCGCCGAGACGGCAAAAGTAACCGTGATCCACGGCATTTCCGGGCTACCGAAGGCCGTGGATGTGTACGCGAACGGCGCTTACCTGTTCTCGTTTGATTACAAGGGTGTCGTTGGGCCTGTAGAATTGGCTCCCGACACGTACAACCTCGAAGTAAAGCTGGATGGAACCACCGTCCTTAGTACATCGGCTTTTGTAGAAGCCGGTAAGAATTACACCGTGCTTGCCCACTTCAAGTATGTTGCGGATGGCACCCCGGGCATCGCGTTGTCGGTGTTTGAGAACGACGCTACTGGCACGGGCCCCGGCCAGACGCGGTTGACGGTGCGCCATGCGGCGGATGCTCCGGCTGTGGATGTCGATCTACTTCGTGGCGGCGGGAGAAGCCTGCTACTCGGCGTTGAAGATCTGGCCAATGCCCAAGGCGAGCCGGTAGGTCAAGCTGGGCCTGTTTTGATTCGTCCCGGCGCCTATCGCGCGGAACTCTACGCCGCCGGTACCAACGTGAAGGCGTTTGATTCCGGGAGGCTCGCACTGCGACCGAATACCGCGTACATCGTGTACGCCATTGGGTCGCTAACCGGTGGGACGTTTGACCTGTTGGTTCAAACGATCAACACCGGTAAGTAGGACCAGTCACACGCAAACCCCGGGGCGCCCCGAGCGTCCCCGGGGTTTTTCGTTCCTGATTTGGGCTGAGCGGACGTGGGCACCGAGGCCTTCCACGGCGCCGAAGGATTCCAACGCCGGAAGGGATTTCAGCAGGGCCGACCGGCTCAGCTCGATGACGCTGGTTCGCCGCTGGAACTGGTCGACAGTCAACCCGGCGAACCACGCGCCCGCACCACCGGTCGGCAAGGCGTGGCTGGGTCCGGCAACGTAATCGCCGACGACCGTGGGCGTCCATGGTCCGAGGAACACGGCACCGGCGGTGGTGAGTTGACGGAGTACTTGCCGGTTCTTCTTCGTCATCAACTCGCAGTGTTCAGGGGCGAACTGATTCGTGATGGCGATGGCTTGCTTCAAGTTCTTGGCCAAGACGCCGACCGGCTCGATCTTGTCGATAAACTCGCGCCGAGTGAGTGCGGCACTTTGCCGGTCGAGTTCGGCCTGGGTTTCTGCCAGCACACGCCGCGACGTGGTGACGAGCCAGACACGTTCATACCCGCTGCCGTGTTCCGCTTGGGCGAGCATGTCGGCTGCAACGAAACGCGGGTCGGCGCTTTCATCGGCGACGACGAGTAGTTCACTTGGCCCGGAGAGCATGTCGATACCGACCTCGCCGAAGAGCAACCGTTTGGCGGCGGTGACGTAGGCGTTACCGGGGCCGTAAATCTTGGCAACGCGCTGGATGCTACCGGTGCCAAGAGCCATCGCGGCGACGGCTTGCGCGCCGCCAACCTGATACACCTCGGTGGCACCGGCAATCTTGGCGGCGTAAAGGAGTGCGTTGTTGATGGGCGGCGGCGAACAGACAACAATCTCTTTGCAGCCGGCAACCTTCGCGAGCGTCACCGTCATGATGACGGTCGAAACCAGCGGCGCGGTGCCACCGGGTACGTAGATGCCAACGCGCGTGATCGGGTCGAACTTTTCCCCGACCGCCCCACCCTGCCGGTTGCGCATGCGCCAGTCTTTGCGGAGCGAATTCTTGGCAAACGCAGCGACGTTTCGGTGGGCCGTGGTAATGGCCGCGGACAATCGCGCCTCCGGGCGGCGCGGCTTTTCGGTGACGCGGAGTTGCTCCACCCGGACCTTGTCAAAACGCTCGGCGAACTCCCGCAAGGCGTCATCCCCGCGTTCGCGCACAGCCGTGATGATGCCACGGACGCGTTCCTCAATCTGGGCATCGAGCAGGCTCGACGCGCGCAGGGAGTTGGCCAGTTGGGACTCGAAGCCCGGTTGATCGTGACGCAATACCTTCATAATCGCGGGATGATTTACCACGAAGCGCAGGCCGGTCACGAAGCATTTTTGGCGTTACGGGTAGATCAGGCGCACCCGGTAGAACCGGTTCGTGGGCGGGGCGATGTCGGTGTAAAATTCGTTGGTGATCGTCGCAGTGATTTCAGGCGACAGATTACCGAACGGAACGAGAATGTTGTCGGTCGCTTCGACCCGGTATTTCTTCCCGATGACACTCTGCCAAGTGACTTGGACATTGCCACCCGACTGCCGGACAATGCTCACCACACGGAGCAACGAACCGCTGCTGTTGGGCAGCGTACCGGCCAGATACTCGGCGAGGTTGCTCTGGCCATCGCCGTCGAGGTCTCCAGCGGCGTCGTTTACCAACGGGTTCAAGCCATAGGCCACCTCGAAGCCGTCCGGCATCGTATCATTGTCAGTATCAGGGTTGAGTGGGTCGGTGTTGTAGGTGTTGATTTCCTGAGCGTCAGTGAGTCCGTCGCCATCCACATCGGAGAGCCCGTAGGTGACGACGATGGAGTTCGGTCCGGCGGCAGGTGTGAAATTACCGGCCTCGTAGACGCGCCGCGCATTGGCGTCGTAGGTGAAGCTGGTGACGCGGGAGCCATTCGTCAGGACCAACGCCGGTGTTTCCCCGGCCGGGATGCGGAGCCAGATTTGATAACCGAGCGCTCCCGAGGTGAGCTTGGCCACATCGGCCCGTGTGCTGTTATTCGTTTCCGAGATGGTGATGTTGAAGCGCTGACCTTGGGACAAGAGGTTGTTGAACGCCATCCTGTTCCAGCCGGTGGGTAGTTTGGGCGCGAAGTAGCAGACGTTCGCGTTGGTGCCGACAGGTTTGTAGTCGAGGAACATCATCATCTGGTCGATGAAGGTGGAGTGGGATTCCCAGACATTGGGCCACGCGGCTTGGTGCCAGAACCCGGGATACTTCTGCGCGTAATCCGGGGCGATTTGTTCCGCGCCGAGTCCGACCGGACCAAGGCGGGCAATCACCTTGTCGAGCATGTTCAGGTTCACGTCGACCTGCGACTTGCCGGCAAAGTAATCCTGCCGGCGGGCGTGATACTCGCCATACCACACGGTGGAGAGATGCCACGGGCCGCCGTTCCAGTAATTGTCGATATTGCCGCCGATGTTGTGATTGTAACGCCGCCAGTAACCGGCATTGCCGCCGCCGCTTTCCTCGAGGTTGTCATTGAAACCACCGGCCGTCGCGCCGCCGCCTTTGATCCATTCCAAAACAGCATCCATCTGCGGGTCGGCCGGGGTGAAGACCTCGTAGGGAACCGCCATGCCGAGGTGACTGATATCGGCCGGCTCTACGCGGAAGTTGATGCGCGGGATGATGCCGTTGCTGAGGATGTTGACGGCGGTACCGCGCCACGTGGTGGCGTCGCTACCGGCAATCAGGCCGGGAACTTTGTCGGCAATGAGTGCAGCGTCGCGAAGACCGCGGACGACGCTGGCATTGGAGTAGATGAAGAGGCCGAAGGAATCCTCCCAGACGTTGTTACCGTTTTGAAGGTTGAAGGTGTCGTCAAAATACGCGCGGCCGTCGAAGCAGCTATCCCAAATACTGGCCCAGGCCGTTTCGCGGACGAGGCCGGCGTAATTGGAGATGAAGCCAAGATCACCGGTGCTCAAGTAGTGGTAGTAGATACCCCACGGCACGCTGGCGGTTTCGTCAATCTGGGGCGAGTTCCACGCGAAGTAACCGTCGGTCGTGTATTTCTGGAAGAAGAACGACTTGCCACCCGGGTTGCAATCGGGTGCCCGGTAGGCGACGTCGCGGAGCCAGCGGTAGAAGTTCTCCGCCTCGGTTGGGTAGCCAATCCTGTCGAGGGTGATGGCCGCGTAAACACCATCGCGCGGCCAGACGAATGGATACGCGCCGTTATGCATGCCGGCGATGATCGAGCCGGTCTTGGCATCGATGTGCAGCGCCGTGGCGAGTTTTGAGCGGGTGAACAACACGTCGTAAACAGTGCCTGGGAGGTCGACGTTCACGCCTTGTGCGAGCCACGCGGTCCAATACCCCTCGGTGGTGGCTTGGGCGGTAGCCATGTTGTTTGCGTAAAACCAATTCACCAAGGGCCGCCCCCAGAAGTTGTGGGTGCCGGATTGTCCTGCTTGGTCATCCCATGAGCCGACGATCATGATGTCGACTTCCTTAGTCTCATTTGCGGCGAAGTTGATGGTCTTGCCGATCCAGCCTTCCTGATTGTCGGTGGTCGTGAAGTCGCGCCAACTCCCGTCGAACGCCTCGCCCGCGCCGGTGACGACATTGGTGACGAGCTTCATGCAGACACCAAACGCAACCGTGGAGGTCTTGTTGTAGCTGGCGGTGGTCTTGGGGTTGTACTCCTTCGTCGGGTCGGA